>LDWW01000016.1 GCA_001045525.1 Chitinispirillum alkaliphilum
CGGGCCTTCAATTATATGCGCTGGCACTGGTTGGTCTGGGTGCTGGATGTGCAAAATTCGGCGCTGGCATTGCATATTTGGCGCTGGCCTTACAATTATATGCGCTTGCACGGGTCGGTCTGGGCGCTGGATGTACAAAATTCGGCGCTGGCACTGCATATTTTGGCGCTGGCCTTAAAATTTTATGCGCTTGCACTGGTTGGTCTGGGTGCTGGATGTACAAAATTCGGCGCTGGCCTTACAATTATATGGACCGGATGTTTTTTTATTTCCTTACCTGGGGTTACCCCAGGCTACAGATATGGCGCTCCTACAGAGCTAAGGAAAATGAGTAAAATCATGTAATCAATTGCAGAGAACGTTTTTGTAACACGGTTTTTGGGATCAGGATCGGGAAAGCCTTTTGTACGTGGTGATCGTTACAGCTCTGCTTTTTAGAGTTGAAATGGCATAGTATATGAATTATATACTTCCTGGATATTTCTGTGTAATATATGATTTTACAGTCAGAAAAATTCAGCTTTTACCGATAGGTTTTAAGACTATGGACTCCAGGCATAAAATTCACATTCCTCACTCAGATGAAGAACTAATACAGCAGTGTGATGTACAAACGTTCAGAAGCGGTGGAAAGGGGGGACAACATGTAAACAAAACTGAATCAGGAGTACGGATTGTCCATCGTCCGACCGGTATTGTAGTGGTATGCAGACGGGAACGAAGTCAGCATATCAATCGTAAACATTGTCTGTTTCGCCTGAGAAAAAAACTTCAGGAAATGAATCGCGAAGAAAAACCGAGAATTCCCACCCGGGTGCCCACTTCTTCTGTCAGAAAAAGAAGAGAGCAAAAGGAAGCTACCGGGAAGAAAAAGAAACTCCGGAAAAAAATATTCCCGGAGGAGTGATCTCCAACCCCGCTTCTTAGCGGTAGAACCTGTGGTGTTCGACCCTTTGTTCATCTTTTATCCTCAGCACTTTAACTCCTGATGAAAGCCCTTCCAGGGGAACAGAAATAGTAGTTTCTCCAAATGTGTGATTTTGAACCCGCAGAAGCCTTCCGTTAAGATCAAATATCTTAATCTCAACAGGGGAAATCCCCGGAGCGGAGAGTTTCAGCATATCTGCATTTCCTGAAATGTGGTATCGGGATGTTTCAGGGGTTTTATTTGAAGGAGTAGTGATTGAACTGGTCGGCGAGAGATAAGGTCTGCCCTTATCAAACTCAATCAGCTGATTAAAAAACCATCCACCTTCACCAATGTTCTCCGATGGAAGAGTGTAATCGGTGGCCTGTGGCAACCCCTTCCCAACAAGGAACCCAATAAACCCGGCATCGAGAAATTTATCCACGTTGCTGAAAAAATAGGGAAAGAATGTATCCTGATAGGAATTTGCCATCTGTTCCGAATTAGCAGTGTTGTTGTTGCCCATATTTCCGATTGATATCTGCCACCCCACAACAGGAAGATCCAGCCCTTGCGCTATTTGCTTTACCCACTGAAGATAATTTTCCATATGAGTATCATCCCAAAACCAGTTGGTTCGTCCGTCAAAAGATTGCCATAAACCTGCGCACCAGCCATTTTTCTCCATGCCTATGAAATCAGGATCATCCCCAGGCTGTTTAGGACTGTACTCATCCGCTCCCCAGTAAAATTTTCTGAAAAACTCGATATTTATCTTTGCAGAAGTATCGCGCAGTTCAGGAGTACTCCAGACCAATCCCCTGTCACTCCACCCATTGTTGTCCAGATTAAGGTTGACGGACCAGTGCGAAGCAAGAAAACCTATATAGCTATCTGGAGCGTAACGTCGCAGGGTTCTAATCATGGCTCGTCCCAAACCAGCCATATTATTTGGAAGATCAGAGAGGTAGGAGTGATCCAGATGAACGGTATCTATTATTGTGTCATGGATCCCTGTAAGCCAGTTGGGGATAATGGTTGTGTCTATGAATGTGGAATCCGGAATGTTGTTTATAACTGCGGGAATCTTGTGCGGATCCCACTCCTTTGAATGATCCACCTCTGAGCCAAACCGCTCCTGCAGCAGATATCCCCAGGTATCAGGCTCAACAATTATGGTGGCCCCATACCCGGCAGCATTTTCACCAACGATCCTTAAGGTGTGAAGGAACTGTCGCATTTTGATTGGATCGGATATGTTTTCAAGAAGTTTTGTTCTGCCACCCTCCTCCTGAAGTACGTAAATAACATAAGATGCCTGTGTTCCGGTTTGTTCATAAGAGACTTTCGAATAGTTCACTCCATTACCAGGTTTTGGAAAAACCCACTGGCAGGCATTACCTGCGGGATTTACTCCCTCATTGATGTATCTGTATCTGTATGCGATCTGAATTCCAAGATCCTGAGTTGCAGCTCTGAGCCTCTCATTAGTTACAAGGTCTCCATCACTAACCAGACCGATTCTGAAATCCCCCCATCCTTGTGGGATATTCCAATCTGCATATAGCAGGATTGTCGTTGAAAGAAGAAATAGAGTAACTTTTTTAAACATGGTTGATTTCGCTTTCCACTGAGTTGTTTGTCATTTTTTACGTGTTTTGGACAACAGCAACTATATCACATAATCTAATAAAAAAACCGAATGAATGCTTATATATTTGGCCATGGTCTTATTCTGATTATCCAATCCATGCAACTCGTGAGGCTGTTTTCAAAATTTTTGAACATTTTGGACAATTTTTACCTGCATAAACCTGCCACCATTGGCATTGTTTTAGAATGTTTGAACTACTAATGGATTTGAAAAAACAAGGTTTTCTAAAAGGACCAAAATATGAGCAGTATAAATGAGATGCTGAACCTAAGGAATAAAGTAGCTGTTATTACCGGTGCAGCCAAAGGGATAGGGTCAGCTATTTCGAGGCGATTCGCCGAAGCTGGAGCGGATCTTTTTCTAACTGATATAAATTCAGAGGAACTGGCAAGTATCGCCAGCCAAATCAGTAACAATTTTGGCTGCACTGTCCGCACCAGAGTAAGCGACCTTTCATCCCCCAATTCAGCCAAGTTACTGATTGAAGAAGCTCTGAGTACATACAGCCGTGTGGATATACTTGTAAACAATGCAGGAATATTCCCATCCACATTTACTCTTGATATCGAAGAGGGCGAGTGGGACAGAGTATTAAATACCAACCTGAAATCACCGTATATTGCGTCCAGAGAATTTGCAAAATTTTTGAAAAGTCAAAAACTCCCGGGAGTAATACTTAACATATTATCAGTTTCTGCGATTACAAGTGCTGGCAACTCCACTCACTATGTTGCATCCAAACATGGCCTTGCCGGAGTGACCAAAAGCATGGCCTCAGAGCTTGGCCCTTTTGGGATCAGATGTCTGGCTCTTGCACCAACTATGATAGACACTCCGGGGTTATGGGCCAGCGCAGAAGGTTCAGATGAAGAGATCGAAGAATTGAAATCGTACGGCAAATCCATTCCCCTGGGCCGGGAAGGTCAGCCCGATGAAGTTGCAACTGTTGCCCTTTTCGCAGTGAGCGATTTGGCTAAATATCTTTCAGGAATTATTATCCCGGTAGATGGAGGGGATCTTGCCAGATAAAAAGTGAGAATATGCCAAACCAAAGAAGGCATTGGGTTTGTGTGCTACAGCACTACCCGCTTCGCTCAAATTGAGTTCCGACTGACCGCATCGATGTGTTTTTAAAGATTAAAAAACAAGGGGTAAAGAACCCTTCGATTCCGCCAGCGCCGCTAAATGGGATTAAAGCACCCAGAGCCAAAACAACAAAAAAAAAATTTGACATGTAAAACCACTTGTAGACTATAGTGTTTTCAGCTCTAAAGCCTACTGGTGTTTTCGCAAATAATTCATCATGATGCTCACATTTCTCTCGCCGTTACACTATTGAGGTACAACACCAAAAACAGCATCCAACTGTCAACACATAATGTCATTGTAAGTTTTTCGGCAACGGTTGTTGACGGTACAATGCGAGGAGAACCATATCCTCATAGATTTTCCCGAATTGTCCCATATTTCTATACTGCTTTCAAAACAGAAAAACTATATTACATCAAACGTCTACCACAGTGTTGTAAGCAATATGAAAATCTCACAAACATTTTTTTCTCAGTTATAACTGTAAAACACACCTAATATACCGGTATAAAATAACGGAGGGATAATGAGCTCCTTATCAATAGATCAGCTTTGCCTGTATCAAAGAGATTTTTTCAGAACGGGTGCAATATTCTCCTATAAATTCAGAAAATCTGCACTTCAAAATCTGATGAATTCAATAAACAATTACGAAAGTAAGATACTGAGAGCATTGTATCTCGATTTGAGGAAGTCAGAAACCGACGCTTTTACGAACGAAGTTGGTATAATATACAAAGAAATCAAACACGTTTTAAAGCATCTGAAAAAATGGATGTCTCCGGAGAAAACTGCTATTGAAACATTTCTTCTCCCCGGATCAGGATTAATTTACAAAGAGCCCTATGGAAACACACTAATCATATCTCCATGGAATTACCCCTTTCAGTTGGTTATCGCTCCGCTTATAGCAGCCATTTCAGGCGGCAATACAGCATTGATAAAACCTTCTGAGTTCGCCCCAAACACTTCGGGTGTAATTACAGAGCTCATTTCCAAAAATTTCGACCCCCAGTTTCTTGCGGTAGTTAATGGTGGTGTAGAAGAGACAAAAGTTTTACTCAAACATCCTTTTGACAAAATCTTTTTTACCGGAAGTACAGCAGTTGGCAAACTGGTGATGAAGGCTGCGGCAGAAAACCTTACCCCCGTAGCTCTTGAACTCGGAGGTAAAAGCCCCGCCATTGTTGACAGAAATGCCAAATTGGACACAGCAGCAAAAAAGATTGTATGGGGTAAGTTCAACAATGCGGGTCAAACCTGCATCGCTCCCGATTATGTTCTGGTGGACCAATCCGTCGCCGAAGAATTCATTGAAAAGATAAAAAGTACTATAATAAAATTCTATGGTGAAAACCCGCAATCCTCCAATGATTACAGCAGAATTATAAATGAAAGCCACGTTAACAGATTGTCAAAATTGATTGATTGCAAAAAAGTCGTACACGGTGGCACAACAGATCCTGAGGACAAATTCATAGCCCCCACTATTATGACAAATGTGAGTCTTGATGATCCTGTGATGAAAGAAGAAGTTTTTGGCCCTATTCTTCCGGTCTTAACCTACACTACTATTGATGAAGCGATTGGGATAATCCGCACCTTTACCAAACCACTGGCACTGTATCTCTTCACGATGAATAAGAAACTGCAAAACCGCATTATAAGGCAAATTTCCTTTGGCGGTGGTGGTATCAACACAACCGTTCTACATGCTGCATCAAGCTATCTTCCATTTGGAGGAATCGGCCATAGCGGATGTGGGAGTTATCATGGCAAAGCTGGTTTTGATGAATTTACACATAAAAAGTCGGTGCTGAAACAATCATCAAGACTGGATCCGGGACTGAATTATCCTGGCAAAAAGATATCCCTGAAGCTGATCAGAAAAGTTTTTTGAGGATACCATTTACCCATTGTGTAATTCATGATTTCAAAGTCGAAATATACAGTGTACCAGTGTGGCTGATTTACCCGTTTCAACACCTGTCATATCAGCCGCTTCCATGAAGTGAGATAAAACATGAAAGGTTCCCTTCCGTATACGACATTTTGTAAATTCTGAGATTTGTAGACCTGTGCTCTTGTGTGGTATCAGATTTCTATTCTTAATTGAACTGCGCAGATAATAATAGTAAATTAAACATATAGAAGCGTCATAATTCCATCAATTTTTCAGGAGACAAGATGAAAAAAACTACACTGTTTCTTATCTTATGTGTATTCACATTCCTGCCACTTACTTCCTGTGAATCTTCCGAAAACATCAAAGGCGTGGTAACTTACATTGAACTTGAAGGAGGATTTTACGGAATTATCACCCCCGACGGGGAGAAGTACAGGCCCTTGAATCTCCCGGAGGAGTTTAAAAAGGATGGATTGGAAGTGGAATTCAGAGGAGAAATTCAGGATGATGCAATTGGAATACATATGTGGGGTAAAGCAATTGTGCTCGAAGAGATTAAAAAGGCATCATAGTCACACATTAACCCTCTGTTCAAATCTGGTTCTGCTATAGCAAGCAGAACCAGATGATGTAAATGATCAAATCCTGCTTTCATTTACCTGCAAATGGATGCTCTTCACCTTTTACCCTCATCGTTTTTAGATTTTTTTTGGTCCCGAAGCGAATTTGGGCCTCTCCAAGCTGCACCGATTACTGTACAGGCTTCTCCGCAGCGCAATTGTCAAATTGCGGGTAACCTGAAGGTGTCGCACGCAAAAACCAGTTCGCCTGTCATAACTCAAACTGAGTAGCCCGATTACTATTGGGTATATGGGATTGCTCCCGAAGCGGGAGCGAGCTCAGCGTGAGCAGCATTCAGGAATTATCAGAACAGACATTACCAGTAAATCTCCGCTCTCCTTAAGCGGACCACTATGAGCAGGCATTTGGAGATTATGCTGCTACACTCACGGGCTCCACGAAGGTGCAATCTATCAATGGGCGACCCAATCAACGCTGTACACCCAGTATAGCACGATATATCTCAATTCTACCTGTAGCCTGAGATCTCACCTGAGCAACTATGAGATAAGATCCGGTTGAAACACGTGTACCCTGTATAGTTCTTAAGTCCCAGACAAAGGGATTCTGAGAGTTTCTCGGTTGACCCACCCATCCCTGCTGATTGATCAGATTTCCGTTATTGTCGTATACAGATATCTTTATATCTGCATTGCCATCTGTAACAACTCGAAACTCTGCCTGATTTTCATATCTGCGCACTGGATTTGAGACAATGCGAATCCCGTTTTCCGAATTTCCGGATCGGTTACGGGGTGTTCGATTGAAAATAAAAGTTTGCAGTTCAATGGTCAGTGTTCCATTCACAAAACTTATAACGTAATTTGGTGCCGTAGCTCTAAAAGGAACGATCTGATAGATTCCCGGCAGTTCTCCCTCTTCACGAATAATTCGAAGATTTGAGACTGCAGTTGAATCATCATCAAACACAAATCCTTTATATGTTACGGTAAAATCTGGGTCTGTCTCACCCTGAACCTTACTTTTGTCGCAGGCCGTTATGATAAGCTGTTTGGGAATGACCCTTAATACATTCTCCCTATACTCAATATTGTAGTTCAGGCCTCCCGTAAGAGTGTTCTGACTGATTTTATACTCTCCAACACTCTCTCCCTCCTCCCGGAAAAGAGAACCACTGAGAGCATCTTCCCCGACAAGTGATCCATCGGTGATTACAAAGCTAAGCTCAGGATCTTCATCACCATAAACTTTAGTCTGAAAATCAGCTTCTATGGTTAAGTCCCTCGGGACAATTTCCAGCACTCCTTCTGTAAAGGTAAGGTTGTAGTTTGATCCGGCTCCAAGTGTGTTCTGACTGATTTTATACTCACCGACACTCTCTCCCTCATCCCGGGAAAGAGAACCACTGAGAGCATCTTCCCCGACAAGTGATCCATCGGTGATTACAAAGCTAAGCTCAGGATCTTCATCACCATAAACTTTAGTCTGAAAATCAGCTTCTATGGTTAAGTCCCTCGGGACAACTTCCAGCACTCCTTCTGTAAAGGTAAGGTTGTAGTTTGATCCGGCTCCAAGTGTGTTCTGATGGATTTTATACTCACCAACACTCTCTCCCTCATCCCAGGAAAGAGAACCACTGAGAGCATCTTCCCCGACAAGTGATCCATCGGTGATTACAAAGCTAAGCTCAGGATCTTCATCACCATAAACTTTAGTCTGAAAGTCAGCTGTAACAGAAATTGCTCTTTTTTTCACAAGCAACTCCCGTGCGATGCTCTCTGCTGGATTGAAATTTGAGTTCCCCTCCTGAGAGGCGGTGATCATTGTTGAACCCGCATTGTGAATAGTGACCCTGACCCCATCTACAGAAGCAACTGAACTGTTGGAACTGGTGAAAGTTAATGGCAACCCGGAGGTAGAAGAAGCTGTAAGTTCAAATGAAGGTTCCCCGTATACAACGGACTGCAACGTCCCGAATGTAATGTTCTGATCTTCTTTTACAGTAGTAAAAGAAACCTGAGAACTGTAAGTGGTTCCCTTTGAATCTATAGCGTATGCCCTGACATAATATAATGTTCCCGGTGTAAGGTCTGTAAGTACACTGCTGAATATGCCGGTCTCGGAAACTGTACCAATATCTATCGTATCATTCGAGATTGTTGGATATTGCTCCGTACTCCATGCAAATCCGTGTGATAGTGGATTTGTGGTTCCAAGCTGCAGAAGGTTTGCACTTACCCGTGCAGACGTCTGTTTCTCGTCAGTTATCACCGGATCTGCAATTTCTAAAACCGGTTCCTCGATTGTAATTTCAGCCCCGTATAATTTGATTTCTGCCAGGGAGAGTGAGTGTATTTGTGAAACGTTTGAGTCCGTTATCAGTTTAATCTGAATCGAATTAATTTCACCCGGATCGAGAGGGTCATTGTGCTCTGCATACCAATCCGGCTTGAAAGCATTAATAGGTATTCTGCCGCTCTCAACAAACCGATCCACCATATTTGCAAGTATCACTTCCCAGGCATCCCCGTTTGATCTGACTAACCTTAAGGAAAGGGGGGCACTGGTTTTGTAATTAAGAGAAATGTGTGTTAATTTACTCAGCTCTCCTGCCGGAAACGTAGTGATATATGATGGGTTAGGAATTTTTTCTCCCGATCTTTCAGAAACTGTAACAGTTGCATTATCAAGAACTCCTGTGAAAGATGCTACAGAAGAACCCGACTCCAGATCGTCGGTTTGAAAATTCCATTCTGAGAGCAAATCAGATTCTTCACCAAACACTTCATTCTGCTGCATTTCTCTGATTTTTTCGATCAGAGTTACACCATCCACAAAGTAAGCACCCTGTGCAACTGCCCAGTCAACAAAACCTTCCATTGCATCCCTGCGGTCGACCCAGGTGTTCCAGCCCTCTGTTACCACAAGACCGTAAGAAGATCTATTAAAATCTTCCAGCAGTGTAGCATGGTCGTATATTGGTGTATAATAGTCTGTGTTAGCACCGTAAAGAAGAGGTGCCTTGTTGTTATTCATCCTCAATTCGAGGTTGTGTTTCATGGTTTCAAGCCATGTGTGTGCAGTCATACCCCAAAGGATGAGCATGTTGAAGTCAAATCCTATGATCTTACCATCATCTATGAATGAATTGTATGTATCCAGTGAATCCTGAGTATTTCTGAACTGACCGTCTGGTGAAGCAGATCTGATACGTGCATGGTTAACCCAAACCTGATCACGCAGATTCTCAGGAACAACCATTACCTGTACAGGAAGTTGCCACAGTCCTGCAGGAGCTGAGTCATATGGATGACCATGGTGTCCTCTTTCATGGTCATGTGTTTTACCCCAACCGGCACTGATCTGGTATGCCTTATTGGGTATACCGTTATCTGTGGTGAATGGCCATGGTGCATTTGTACCATCCATGTTGGGCTCATACCCGGCTTCAACAGAGCAGTCGTATAGGTATCCCTGAGCCTTTAATGCAAAAAGCATGGCTGAGTTACCCTCCAGACGCGGAGCTCTGAAACCTACAGGACGGGTATAACCGGAAGTTCCTGAAAGATAGGTGTCATACTGTTCAAGTGAGAGCCTAAGGAGTCCCTCCCAGGCGTTCTGAGAGATAAATCGACCCGCATACATTGTCCAGCCACGGGTCTGGGCTGTATGCCCTACAGGCTGACCGAAACTCTCAGATTCGCGAAAAGTACCCCATGGGGTTACGTTTTCATCTGTGGCGTTGAACCCTTCGTTACCCCATCTGCCAAAACCCATCTCCTGGTTCCAGGTGTTATTGTGTAATGGATTGTCACCTGGAAGCGGCGAGTTACTCTCCATGTGGTCGATAGTATGGTCTGCAATTTCATGCCCTGCTTCAATAGCCTGCTTTACCACAGCAACAAGCTGGTTTGGCTGAATGTCGTAAGAACCCTGACTGGAACCGATACCCATCTCCCTACCCCAGGAAACTGCAATTCTGTCGTGATCTCTGCTTTCATGGGATGAAGGAACAAAATACCCGAACTTACTTTCTCTCGAAGTCCACTCAGCACCCCAGGTGTCTACAAAGAGACCTGACAGCATACTGAAAGTAAACCTGATGTTTGAACCGTCGGGATTGGTTCTTGAGCGGCTGCCGCCACCGGTAGATGCAGGGCCTCGATTTTCCCAGCCTGATGTGTTTACCTGGGGATTACCCTCACTGCCGTGAACCCACCTGTTTGACTGGTACAATGTACCCTGAAAACCAACTATAGTGCCGGGCGGATACTCTGTATCAGCATCAAAAGTCGGATAACCAGGATCAGCCTGACCACCGGCGAGAGTACTTAAAGCCCAGGACAAACCCATTTCCCCAGCCTCAATACTAAGACCACAGGCAGAAGCCTGCTGACCCACAAACCCTGAATTTTGCCAGTTTGCCTCAGCAACCCTTGGGTCCGGTTCAAACTGGGTTCCGGACAACCCAGAATACGCATTGTCGTCGAAATTGAAGACAATGTACTGATTTACCTCACTTGGACTCTTTCCCCCCGGGGGCATGTGTGAAGGGAAAGCATAATCACTGCTGTTTGCATATCTGAAAAACAAAATTACAAAAACGAGTAGTAATGTACAGTATTTGTTAAACACTACATTCCCCTGTTTTGATGATGGACAATAACAAATATTTATCTATTATAAATCAGGAATTTGGTGCCCGGAAACCGTAACCGGTTTTGATCTCATAATACCGGCATAATATAAAACATACCCCGCCTAAGGTGTAAAGTACTCAATTATTTACTTTGAATGGTTTATCCCCGGAATACCTTCCCCACTTTTTACATTTTTTGAATATTGATTTGGGTGGATTGTTTTATATTGAAATGTTAATCTGAAATAATTTATATCTTTTACTTTCAATATAAAGTAATATTACTGTACTGTTTATTAAAACAAAAATATTCGTTTGTAAGGAGCACCGGATCTGCAGGCTCCTTAATACTGAGGATAGAATTGTGAAAACAAAAAAATTGATGATAGTAATCCTTTCATTATCGGTGGTTCCTTTTTTTCTCTGCACACAGGAAAATGTTCTCTCCCCTGGCGGGGTATCAATTTCAACCTCGGTTACATGGACAAGTGAGGGCAAACCAATTTATCCCCGTGGTGTTGCAGAAGTTGAGGTAAAAATAACAATAGATGAGAACACTACCCTTGAGGACAGAGCATTATTCAGCCGCGGTCGCATTGAGATTGATAAGGTTCCTAACAATTCACTCATCTCGATTACTCTGAATGGATATTGTTTAGAAGGTAATCTTCTATTCAGAGGACAACGCAACAATGTCAGGGTTGGCTCTACTGATCTAACTGTCAGAATTGAAGCAGAAGAGGTTACTGCCAATGCCCCCGATTCGTTCCGGGGAACAATTACCTCAGATAAGCACATTCGGCTTAACTGGTCAGAAGGCGGCCCGAATAAAACTGGTATTTCTCTTTACCGAAGGCTGATACAAAAAAGCGAAAGTGACCAGGCACAGCTTCAGGAAGAGTTCGAGACATTGGTTTCGTTCATATCAAAGGAAGTTCTCTCCTACACAGATGAAACCGGGTATCGCTCAGGAAGGGTATTTGAGTATAAGATTCACTCCCGTAACCAGGCCGGAGAATCCCCCCTCTATGCAGTCTGTACAGTCTCGATCCCACCTGACACCTTCACTGTTTCATTCCAATCTGATCACGGAGACGCAATACCCCCTCAGTCTATCACTGATGGCGGGCTGGTCAGCAGACCGACCGACCCCGAAAAAACCGGGTATCGATTTAAAGATTGGTTTACAGACATAGATGGTACAGTTGCGTGGGATTTCTCGCATAAGAAGGTCTCTCAGGATACCACGCTCTATGCCCTGTGGGATCTTATACATTATGAAATAACATACAGACTTTATGATGGTGTAAACAGCAAGAACAACTTTCAGTACTACACCATACACACCGAAACTATTGTTCTTGAAGATCCAACCCGCGGAGAGGACCAGTTTGGTGGATGGTTTCTTGATAGTTCTTATAATACAGCCATATACCAGATTGAAAAGGGTACCCTAGGTGACATTACCCTTTTTGCAAAATGGATCGAACCTGTCGATAGTTTTACAGTTACCTTTAAAAACTCTGGTGAAAGCTCAGTTCCTCAACAACGCATTGCATCCGGTGAAAAGATCTCACAACCTTCAGTCCCGGCTTCAGACGGATTTACATTTGGCGGGTGGTACAGCGATTCGAACTTTATCAACCCATGGCATTTTACTTCCGATACTGTAAAAGAAGATATGAAGTTGTTTGCAAAATGGGATCCGGTCAGAACTGGAACCGTCAAAGATATAGATGGCAATGAGTATGCAACCATTGTCATTGGAAATCAGGAGTGGACAGTGCAGAATATCAGAACTGTGACCTTTTCCGACGGCACTCCTATTGCCCACATTACAAGTGACACAGAATGGAAAAACAGTGCAACCCCGGCGTATTGCTTTTACAACAACACCGAAGATCAAGATGACGTTGTAAGATTTGGTGCACTGTACAACTGGCATGTTGTTGATCCTGAAAACGAAAAAAATATTGCTCCTGAGGGATGGAGGGTTCCAACAAACAGCGACTGGAACACATTAAGAGACTACCTGATTAACGCAGGATTCAATTGGGACAACACAACAGGCTCTAATCTAATAGGAAAGGCTATGGCATACCGCAGCAGCTGGAAATCAAGCTCTGCAGAAGGTAATGTCGGCAATATCCAGGATGAAAACAACCGCTCCGGTTGGTCTGGGGAAGCAGGTGGTGTTCGGAGCAGCAGTTACGGACATTTCCACAGGTTTGAACAGAAAGGGGCATGGTGGAGCAGCACCGAATTCAATGGCTCTGATGATGCATATTCCAGGGAGCTTAATTACAACAGCAGGTCGCTCAACACCGGTATAACAGATAAACACAGCGGACTTTCAGTTCGTCTTATCCGTAATGTTGACTAAACTATTTGAATACCACTAAACCGAGGTTGTGACCTGAACCATACTTACAATTACAAGGGTCCTTTAACTATTTACTGCTGAGTGGTATCGGCTCTGCCCTATGCGGGGGGGGGGGAGCATTTATGTAAGCTCTGCTCAAACTGAACATTTGACAATGTGTGAAGAAACTCTTTGTATAGGACAAGAAATGCCAATTTATGAATTGCTGTCAATAAGTCTGTAAATCCAACCGATGTGCATGTTTTTCACGTTCACGGCTTTCTGTTATTGCAATCGACAAAGAATCCTCTGGAGCGACTTTTAATAAAACTTCTGAGAGGCCTAATTTGTAGGTTTCGTTCAGATTAAGACTTGGTTGCAAATAATGTTTTACAATTGATACAAACTCATCTCTTGGCAGATAATCTCCCCATAACGAATCATATGCTTCCGGAGAATGTATCTGTTCAAAATAGGCAAGAGCAGCATACCTGGAGGGCCAGACAGGCGGACGTCCCATGAAGGAGAAATTGAGTAAATGTACTCTTTCGGGATCCCGATTTTTACCTGCTGAAAAGGCAGCTGCACTATACCTTTCAAAAGGTATCTTAGATTTATCCCTAACGCTTCTAATCATATTTATAGTTTCAACATGTTCAAAATCATGAATCAGGTTTTCCACTTCCCGATGGAATGATTCTGTTAAAGGGAAAATGTTTCGTGTCGCTTCTGTGTAATATCCGTTAAACAAAAAACTCCAGAACAGCACAGCAACTAAATGTAAACCTGTTTCAAAGGAGTAGCGAAATTTCCTGGCAGAAGCTGTTTTTTTCAGATTTTTTCTGAGTATAAAGCTCCAGATTGGAGAGATCAAGAATATTGACAAAAACACACCACCAGCTATTGCTATCATTGACTTTTCCCAAAACCACTGTTCCAAATAACAAATTGCATATCCGGTAAATGTGATAAAGGTAAGAAGAATCAAAAAAATTAAATAGCGAAATACTTTTTTCATTTTCATTCCTTTGCAGATATTAGTTCCGATCAGATTGTTTTTTATTATACCTGCTGTTTGTGCCATTCTTTTCTTTTAATTTAACAGGCTCCAATTGCGCATGGAATTTCGCTCATACCAGTCATTATCAAACTGATAAACAATCTTTTCAATTACGTTATGTATCACTGAAGTATGATAAGGACAAAATGGTTCCCCCGTATAGTAAGCGATGAAGTTTCTCACTGTGTTTCCCACTTTTTCAAGTGTTTCTCCATCAGTATCACTGTCCAGTATACGGGCAATCTCTATATAAAGCTCAGGATTATAATAATAGGTGTTTCCCCCGTATAACTCTATCAGTTTTTCTTCGTTATTCTGAACAATTTTTGAAGCTAAAAAATTCATCCGGGCCAAGTCTTTGAAAATCTTATCATAAACAGTGGACCATTTAATTCCATCAACATATTCATCCGTGTTTGGAAGTAAAACAGTAAAAAGCCAGGCCAGATTTCTGGAAGCAGGATTTGGCGCACATAAATCGAAAATGTAATAACTTTGATAGAAGTCTTGGGGTATAGCGGTTGTTTCTTCCCAAAACGATACAAGCTCCCTTTGACCGGTAATATCTTTGCCAAAGGTTTGTGCAAGAGCATATAGAATCCATTTTGGTGCCGGTACCCTTCGCCAGAAATAGTTTTCTGCAGGTCTTAGGTGACGTCCATATACCTCAATAGAATAATCACTTTGCTGCGACAGTACAGTATCGGGCATGTTGTTGAAAAACGCTTCGAAAAATCTGGAACGAAAGGTATCTGACTTCGCCAGAATTTCGATTCTTTCCGGAACCGAAATATTTTCTTGTCTGGAAATCTGGATATATTCCTGGTATAATTGAACAGGAGAAGTAAGGCTGACATTACTCAGCTTGTTATCAGCCAGTCTGATGAGAGAATCCATCATTTGTGTGTTTTTTTCTCTTTCACGTTTTTTTTCGTATTGCAACGGAAAAAGAATCTTGCGGACAAACATTCAGCATAGCTTCCATAAGGACATCTCTATGTTTTTGTTTCAGGTTCAGATGTGGCTGCAAATAGTGTTTGGCAATAGAGGCAAACTCATCTTTTGACAGATGTTTTCCCCATAACGAATCATATGTATCAGGAGAATCCATCTTTTTAAGATGGGCAAGAACAGCGTGATCAGATGGCCAAACACTATGGATACCATAGAAAAAACCTGTTCTGGAAAAATTCTCGTCATCTAATTTTCTGGCCGCTGAAAATGCAGTTGCACTGTATCGCTCAAAAGGTATTCTGGAAGGGTTCTTGATATTCCTGAGCCGTTCTATAATACCATTTGCATTACGATCCTGTATCATCCTTTCTACGTTCTGGTGAAATGATTCACCGAGAGGGAACATGTTATACCTTGCTACTATATATAAATCGTTATCCCACATTACAGGTATTGACCATATCAGTATAATAGTTGAATGGAAACTTATTTCAATTGAGTAGCGCAGAATCCTGGCGGAAAGTTTTTCCCTGAAATTGGTTCTGAGTATATTGCTCCATATGGGAGAGGTTAAAAATATCGATAAAAGCATTACACCTACTACTACCCATCCAACACTACTATAAAACACGTCTTTATAGTAAAGAGAAAATACGGTACCTATTATGAAGATGGTAAGGAGTATAAACTTTGTATAGTGGAAAACTTTCTTCATCATTCATCCCTTTACAGAATCAGTTTATTTCAGAGTGTGAGTTTCATAAGAAATGTTTTATACAAGAAAATAGTTTGACTGCCACAACTTGTCATCAAGAAATTTCTTAATCTGTTTGCCTTACCCCTAAAACCAAACTCTCTTATTCTGTCAGACGGACAAATATATCATGCACAAACATCACACCCCGGAATTTTGTTTATTCCCACTTATTCCAGATTCCTGGTTCATAAAGGATTACTACTATATTATATTAGCACCAGATATCCCCGACCCGTTTTAATCCGGAGAAATCATGAAAAAAAATTCTGATATCTGCTCCCTTTTTCATAAATCATTCTCAAAACGGCTCAATACCCTCATAATCTTCTCACTTCTCACCCTCTTGCACTTGTCTGTTGCCCAGAGTTGTGAGCTTACCATAGCGAGGCTTAGGTATGGGGGAGGAGGCGACTGGTACACAGGCCCTTCAATGCTTCCCAATCTGGTTTCAGCAGCAAGAAACCGAACCGATCTTCCCATTTGCGACACCAGCGTTGTGGTACAGATCAGTGACCGCAACTTTTTTCATCACCCCTTTATCTTTATGACCGGTCATGGTGAAGTGCGTTTTACTCCCGAAGAGCGACTCAGACTTCGTAAATACCTTATCGGGGGTGGGTTTCTGTGGGCAGATGACAATTATGGGATGGATGCGTCCTTAAGACGGGAGATCGCTTCACTGTTTCCGGAAAACCCACTGGTTGAAATCCCATCCGATCACCCCATATACAGCAGTTTCTATGAACTGCCGGGTCTGCCAAAGATTCATGAACACGACGGAGAGCCCGCGCAGGGTTTTGGTGTCTTTTTTGAAGGCAGAATGGTTTTGTATTATTCCTACAGTGCCGATATCGGAAATGGCATGGAGGATCTCAGGGTTCACAATGTAGGGGAAAAACTCCATGAAAAGGCTCTTCGCATGGGAGTAAATGTAGTGTACTGGTTTTTCAAGGGTGAAGGTTCCACCCGCAATTAGCTGATAAAAAGGTTTGCAGAAGTGATAAATAATGATCTGAAAAAACTGAACCGTTTCATTTCCGCAAGAAAAAGAGGTGCCCTTATGGATCGGGCACTCCGAAGTCTTCTGATTCATATTTCATGGTTTTTGATAACAAGCTCCATTTTTGGCATTCTTTTTTCCATTTATCCCTGGACATACTTTCCGCTGATTTGGACCGCTTCAACCGCAGCAATTTCTATCTCCCTATTTTTGCGCTTCATTATAGCTATCTTCTTCAAACCCTCCCATATCACTGTCGCAAAACTCTTAGAAGATAAAGAGGCCCACTCTCACCCACTTCTTTCGGTTGCCCTTGAAGTTTCTGCCCAGAATAATGATGACTCTCCTGCACTCAGAGATATGCTCTTCTCAAGAGCTGCAGAACAGATTGCTATCTACAAAAATACGATCCTGAGAAAAACTTCTCTTAAACATTCAATTCCCGCATTTGTGCTTTTAGGCTTGACCTCTACTCTGTATCATATCTTACCACATAAAATATCCGATTACTGGAGTCTGCCCGCTGCAATGATCGGCAGAACTGAGTTTTCTCTGTCCCCGGGAACCGTAACAGTTGCAGAGAACAGCTCTGTAGTTCTAAAGATTGAAGGTCCTCAGGGAAGATTCCCATCGGCTAATCTGCACCTCTTTTCGGGCGAAGGGAGAAAGCAGAATGAGATTTTGCTAAGACCTGATTCTGCGGGAGGGTTTTCATTTAAGCTTGACAGTCTCAGGGAAACTTTCCTATACAGTTTTTCTCTGGGAAGGGAGACTTCTCCAAAGGAAACAGTTTACGTTGCAAGACCGCCTCAGCTCCGATCTCTTCAGATCACAGTTACACCGCCATCTTACACAAACCGCTCACAGCAGAAACTGCCCATGGGACAGGGTAATTTTTCCGCCTTTGAGAGGTCAACAGCAGATGTGATGATAGAATCCAGTGCTCTTAAAGAAGCGCTTCTGATTCAAAACAACGATACACTCCAGATGGATATCGATAAAAACAGCGCGGCCGCAACTTTCCAAATCACCAGTTCCGGGAGTTATACTTTTGTTCTCACAGACAGTTTAAACCAAACAAGTGATTCGCTAACCGAATACCGGATCTCGATCATTCCCGATGAGCCCCCTTTAGCATTTATACTTAGCCCAGCAGAAAACAAAGATCTCACCCCCTCTCAGGTTGAGACAATTCTGGTCGAAGGCGTAGATGACATTGGTATCCGCGATATGCGCCTTCAGTACTGCAGAAGTGGCGAATGTGATGAAAATGTAAATGACTGGGTACTGAACACTGCAGGAAATCCTCCCGTGGTTCAAAAGCAGCTTACCTGGGAGATAAGTGAGCAGCGTCTCTACCCGGGTGATACTCTGTTTTACTGGTTGAGAGTAAGAGACAACAAACCCTTTGGAGCTCCCCAGGTTGCCTACAGTGATACATTTTGGTTCAGAATTCCCACCTTCGAGGAGATCCGGCGTCAGAGTGCAGACCGCGATAAACATGCAGAACAGCAACTCAGAGGGGTACGTGAACGGCAGAGGGATCTCTCTGATATGCTTGAGCAGGTGTTACGAGATACGGGAGGAGAGGAAGAGTTGTCCTGGGATCAGGAGAGGATACTTGAAGATCTTGAAAAACAGCTCAAATCTCAGGCAGATTCTCTTCAAAGTGCACTTGATTCTCTCCAAAAGAGCATGGAGCAGCTCAGGGAAGATGGGGTAATAAATTCTCAGCTTTCAGAGAAGATGGAACAGGTGAAAAAAGCAATCGAAGACCTTATAAAAGAGTTTGGGGAAAACCTTTTTTCTCAGTTTGATGAACAAAATGAGGAACTCTCTTTCAGGGATATGAAACAGGCCATTGACAACCTCAAGGAAATGATGCCTGAGCTTAGTGAACGGCTCGATCTTACGATGCAATTTCTTGAAATGCTGCGAAAAGACAAGGAACTTGCAGCTCTGGCTGAAAAGGCCGGTAACCTTTCCTCCGAACAGGCACAACTCTCTGAAGAAATGTCTGAGCCAAGATTTTCAGAACAGCAGCAAAACCTTCTCGAACGCATCGACTCCTTTCAGGAAGAGCTGACCGAGCGTTTTTCAGATTCCCCCGGATCGATGCCTTGCACAGAGAGTCTCAGAGACCTCAGTGAGAAGATGAGTTCAGCGATGCAGAGCGGAGAAGCCCCTTCACAGGAATCCATGGACAACATGAGCAGGGAACTTATGTCTATGAGTAGTCAGTTAAGTGAAATGCTCAGTACGAATATGTCTCAACAGTTTGAAAAAGATTACTCGATCCTGCTCAGCATGCTCCGGGATGTACTTAACCTCTCGGATTGGCAGAGAAGACTGGAAAAAGAAGGCGCATTTAAAGTCGATGACCCCTGGATAGCAAGAGAGCAGCAGTCAATGAGCAATGCCCTGAGGTTAAGCTTTGCCAAATCCGACAGTATATCAAGCCTGCCTCCGCAGCTTCTTGAAGAGCTGGGGCAGGGTTACCGGAGAGCTGATGAGGCAGCACGGAGAGTTGTAAGCTCCTTGTCAACAGGAGACGGAACGGCTGCGATGAGACGCTGCTACTCAGTACTGGATGAGTTAGCCAATTCGATTCTTCAGTTGCTCGACCTTTTTGATGAGGATCAGGGTGGTGGTGATGAAAGCGGGGGAAGCGGAGGTATGCCCTCAATGAGAGAACTTTCGGGAAGACAAGCTGCATTGAACTCACTTATGAGTGAGCTTCTGGAACAACTTATGAGGCAGGGTGATGGCACCGGAGGACACGAATCGGGGCTTAGCAGTGAGGAACTGCAAAAGGCAAAAGAAGATGCCAGAAACGCACAAAAAGCGATTGCAGATGAACTTGAGAGACTTGCCGAACAATACGGTGAAGGACCAGAAGCGAGTGCCAGGAAGAGAATAGAAGAACTGGAGAAGGAAGCGAGACGTTTGGCAGAATTGATGCGTAATCCTCCACCTGAAATTGTCGAACAGCAGGATCGCTTACTTTCAAGAATGCTGCAATCCGCACTTTCGGTCCACAGACGGGATGAGGTGGATGAGGATCGCAAAGGCACCCGGGCTCAAACCATATACTCCGACCGGGAAATCCCGCCTCCGGGTGATATCATACACAATCCCGACAGCTACTATCTGCTCAGAAGAAAAGCTCTTGATGACAACTTTCCTGAAAGCTACCGGGAATCGATAAGGGCATATTTCGATTCTCTGGGAGAAATGTTTCTGGGAGACCAGTGAAACCGGAAAACCCCTACTCTGGAGAGAACCTTTCAGGGGCTTAAATCAGTTCTCTCCATTCTGGTATTATCATGTAATCGTCTCCGCCATAATCAATTTCAGATATGGACATCTCAGCAACATTTGGAGCATCTCCTCCGTGATCTCAATTTGATTATAAGATAGACAATTTGTTGCACAGCGAGTGCGCCAAACACAAGAGGGAAAACCAACTCCGCCCATTTGGGCTTTATACCACTTGCCCCATCCTCCATTAGAGGTGTCTCCGGATCAAAATACTTGTAAAGCATTTCAACACTTGGGTTGGTGATACCTTTCTCTTTCCATAACCTGCGCAGATCATCAGTAATTGTCTTCAATTCATCCCTTGCAGCTGCAGCATGCCCAACAGCTCCGGTCTGCATTTCGCGTCTGAAAAATTTGCTCAGGAGCGTAAACAATCCGATCATCAGAGGTTCAGGTATAAATCTGATCAGCTTTACTGCAGCAGGAGTTTCCCTGTACCCGCATTTCACGAGAGCGTTCAGAGATTCCCTCATCGCCCTTACCGCAAGTACCTGCGCATTACGGGTACGTGCAAAACGTTCAAGATCCAAACCGGTAGCATATAGCGCAGGGGCAAAACCTGGCATTAAAAGTGCAGCATGGAATTTCAGCCAGGAGTCCATATCTTTACGAAGCTGTGTTTTGTATCCCTGCAAGGCTCCAAGCTCTGCAGCAATCATTCTGGTTCTTGGACGAATTTTCCCGTCTGCATCTCCAATGGGAATTGTCCATTCCATTTTGGAGTTGAGATGCATAATTTTCATTATATGACCATTTCGCTCTCCCCCTGGCAGCGGGAAACCCAGCATTGCCCGCTCAGCTCCTACCGCATCGATCATCGGCTTGGGGCCAAGAGCATTATTCATCATAAAAAGGATGTTCTGAGTTGCCCTGTTTGCAGAGAGAACCGGCAGGATTTGAAGAGCCTGATTAAAGCGCATGACCACCATTATCAGATCATAGTAATCATCGGGGTTGAGAGAGTCGGTTGTGTTAACCCTGGTTGTGGTCAGGCACCCGGAGACATCATCCTGAAGAACTATACCGTGCTGCTTTATATCCTCCAGCCTTTTGCCTCTCGCCAAAACAGTTACATCATGCCCAGCATCCACCAGACGTGACGCGAATAAACTGCCCAAAGGTCCCGCTCCGAAAACCAATACCCTCAATGTTCTTCCCTCTGTCATAAACTTTACCTCTCCTGTTTTATTGGAGCACTGCTCCAGGTATCTGATTCTGTTTATAGAGAAAATTGCAGGTAAGAGGTGAACCACCTGTTAACAGGCGAATCAGGCTTTGGTTCAGCATAATCCGCCCTGAAATGTATCTCCCCTGTTTTGTTTTGAGCCAAACCAGTCGATGCGGGTCAGACTCTCCTGAGACTCTGTTCCAGATCCTCAATTATATCGTCTATGTTCTCAAGCCCAACCGAGAATCTTATAAGCCCTGGATCAACTCCTGCAGCCACAAGCTGCTCATCAGTAAGTTGGCGATGTGTTGCACTTGCAGGGTGCAGCACACAGGTCCTTATATCTGCCACATGTACCTCATTGGATGCCAGTTTCAGCCCATCCATGAATTTTACTGCAGTCTCTTTCCCCCCTTTTATAATGAAAGAAATGACCCCACAGGCTCCTTTTGGCAGATACTTCTGAGCCAAACTATAGTATTTGTCCCCCTTGAGTCCCGCATATTTCACAGATTCGATTTTTGGGGAATTCAGAAGATAGTGTGCTACTTTTAGTGCGTTGTCACAGTATCTTTCCATGCGAACCGGCAATGTCTCAAGCCCCAGGTTAAGCAAAAAGGCAGAGTGAGCAGATGGGTATGCCCCAAGATCCCTCATTAGCTGCATGCGTGCCTTTACAATATAAGCCATGTTTCCAAAAACTTCAGTATAAACTATACCATGATAAGACTCATCAGGTTGTGTGAATTCAGGAAATTTTCCGTTCTTCCAGTCGAAATTGCCACTGTCAACAATCACTCCCCCTACCTGTAGCGCGTGCCCATCCATATATTTGGAAGTAGAATGAATCACGATATCTGCCCCATACTCAATTGGTTTACACAGAACAGGAGTGGCAAAAGTATTATCTATTATCAGTGGGACACTGTTTTTGTGTGCTACCCGTGCAATTTTTTCTATATCCAGTACAGATAATGCGGGATTGGCAAGGGTTTCTCCGAATACCGCTTTTGTGTTGGGCTTAAATGCTTTCTGTATTGTTTCTTCATCTGCATCTGCATCAACAAAGATACACTCTATCCCAAATTTCTTTAAGGTAACGGCAAAAAGGTTAACTGTTCCTCCATAAATTGTAGAGGTGCTTATAAAACTATCACCACATTTACATATATTCAATATCGAAAAAAGGGATGCAGCCTGCCCCGAAGAAGTGCACATTGCCCCTATTCCACCCTCCAGATCAGCAATTTTCTTCTCTACAGCTTCTACCGTAGGATTTGAAAATCTCGAATACATATGGGCAGTTGGCATATCAAAGAGTTCCCCGATCCTTTCAGTGGAATCAAATACGTAAGTAGTGCTCTGAACTATAGGCATCACCCTTGGTCCGCCGTTTTCAGGTGTGTATCCGGAATGTAAACATTTTGTTTCATCTCTCATCTTTTGTTTTTCTCCTGAGCGAAAAGACTATACCACAATAGAGAACAGTTCTGATATCAATACAAAAACCAAAATTACTAAACCACTTAATTAACGATTAATCAATAATACAGTGACTGTCTGCGATTTTTCTGGCGGCCTCATTGGCATTTTTAGTTTCGCGAACGTTTATATCTTCATTTAATTTTCCATCCAGTGAACGTACTATAAGGTGCTCATTTATTATGATCCCCTCTTCATCAACAGATTGTATACGATAAATAATTGCAAAAGGCCTTTCGTCGGCGAATCTCCACTCAATCAGTTCGCCAAAGTAGTAGTTAAAGACATACTCGCTACAGTTTGGTGCTAAACCGACCCGGAGTGTTTCATCTGAACGGGAATGTAAAGTGCGAAAAGATCTCGGCCCGGAATAAAACTCCCTGACATAGTATGGGTGAACCATTGGATATTCCTTCATACCATCGCCGCCAGACATTTCTGCCTGATTTTCTATCCATACAGCATCGCTGAAGTCAAAATACTCACTATAAAACTCAGCTGAGGAAAGTGGAATAATCACAGACAGAATGAGAATCGATAATTTCACAATCAATCCCTTTTTATGTATAGTAGTAGAGAGAGAGAAGATTAGCATCAGACAGCACTTTTCTAACATGAAATATCAAGCATAAAGATTGCAGCAGCGCAGTTATATTTTCTCTGGGGTACTTCTGTACTTAACCAGTTACCATATAATATGGTAATTGGCAATCTTTCAACCAGAAAATAAATTAAAAAAGTAAAACTAAGTCTTCACTGGGACTGATATAAAAAACACATTCATATAAAGTTCAATCATAATGGGGCTAAGTTATTTTTATATCTTCTGCTGCTGTGTTGTCATTGCATCAGAGTTGTCTTCAGGTGTAAACTCAGAAGGTCATGATTTCAGTTGAATATTCACCACTTCCATCCAACAGAATGAATTCGACCTCTTTTAATTCATGATCGCTGGTGTCCACAGAAAACCTATACTCTTTTCCCGTGTTTATTATGTCAATTTCAGTTTTTACAGATACACCTTTTTGATAATCATTACTCACACCATCATCATTGTATAGAGTATAACGGGCTGAATTTTCTATACAAGCGATCACAAGAAGCCTTGAATGATCAAGTTCACTCACTCTGTTTTTTGGCGCAACAAGTACAATCATCTTATCAGGCCTTATAAAAACGGGTATCTGATCGATATCGATATCGATATAGTGGTGTCCGGCAGCAAGCGGCTCAAACTGTTCTTTGGACACAGACTCATATGATTTCATTTTCCACAACACCATTTTTTCCGGCAGGTAAACGTGACGTCCTCTGCTGTTTTGTTCGTAAAGAGGTGTCAGCATCAGTGATTCCCCGAATAACAACTGATCTTCTATTCTCAGAACATGAGGGTCAAGACCATAGTTTATGGCCAGATGAGAAAAGAGCATATCATATGAGAGCGTGGCTTTCATAAATTCTGAATAAAGAAAGGGTACAAGTGCATACCGCAATCTTAAAGTGTTTTTGAGACGCTGCAGAGTTTTTCCACCAAAAGCCCAGGGTTCCTGGGAAAGAGTACCAAGTGCAGAGTGATTTCTGAAAAGAGGGGTAAACATACTGAACTGAAACCATCTGGTTATAAGCTCTGCATCCGCATGTCCCTGAAATCCCCCGGTGTCACTGCCGGAGTAGAGAAAGCCGATCATGTTCAGAGAAGGGATCATTTGAATGCCCAACTTGAGATGTTCCCACCAGGCATGGTTATCTCCTGTCCACAAGCCGGAGTATCTTACCGTTGCCACGTGGGATGCCCGGGTCAGAATAAGGAACCGTTTGTTTGCATCGTAGGTTTGAAATCCCTGAACCGCAGAGCATGTCATGTTGTGTCCGTAAATATTATGAACATCATAGTGGTTTATTTTTTTCCCATCTGCCTGGTGATATATACTTTTGTAATCTCTGGCAGAATTAGAAAGATGATAAATGGAGTCTTTAAGTTTGAAATAGGCATATACATCTATTTCTCTGCCTTCAATCTCTTTGAAAAAGTCAAACAGATGTTTTAAACCCTGTTGAGAGTAGAAAATAGCGGGTTCATTCATATCGATCCAAAACCCTTCGATACCAGATTTCAGCAGGGAGTGGAACTTTTTACCAAACCATAACCGGACCTTTTCCTGCAAGAAATCGGGAAAATGGACCTTTCCCGGCCAGACCGCACCCACAAATGGAGAACCCGACTCATCAGTGCAAAAATAACCATTCTCAACACCCTCTTCATATACTTCATACCCTGGTTCGATCTTTACTCCCGCATCCATTATGGGAATCAACTTTATCCCTCTGTTTTTCAGAGCTTCTATTAAGGGCTCAAATTCAGGAAATCTCTCAGAACTGATGGTGAAGTCCTTAAAATTATCCATGTAGTCGATATCCAGATAAACCACATCACATGGTAAGTCATGCTCCCCGAACCTTTGAACCAGATTGTTTATCGCATCTGCATTGGGGTAGCTCCACCGACTCTGCTGATAACCAAAGGCCCATTTGGGAGGAACATAATTCCTGCCTATCAGCTTTCTGAAACAGGTGATTATATTCTTTATACCCCCTTCAAAGTAATAGCAATTAAAGTTTTCGTTTTCAATGGTTATCTCCAAAATATCAGACCACTTATACCCTAAGTCATAGGTTATCTTCCCGGGGAAATCTATGTACAACCCCCAGGTTTTTTTCCCCAGCACAGTAAAAAAGTCATGGGCTCCGTAAAGTGAAGATTTATCGGGTGTGTGATTCGGTTCATCAGAGCAAAATGACTCATACCTGAATCCGCGTTTATTCATTCCCCTGACATTTTGCCCTAACCCAAAGATCACATCCTCTTCTGCGAGTGAAAACAAAATTTTTGTAACCCCTTTTGTGACCGACAGGGATTTATATGGAATTGAAATATCTTCCCTTTTGAAGTCCTGATAAAGCACAGCTCCGGTAGGAAACGGATTTCCAAGGCTTAGTTTAATCACCCCGTCCGCTGATTTATAAAATTTCATCGCCCTACTCTCCTTGACACTAACAGTCGATACAGTATGACTAAAGAGGTATTTACAAAAGAAGATTTCATCTGAAGTTATGCAGACAGATCTTTAGGACCAACTTTTTAGTTCCTGAGGCCATATTTATGTTTTTAAAACAGCGTCACTCCTGCATAGATCAGTGGTTTGAAATCTCTGGAGATATTTGTCTCTCCGTGATACTCTCTTTCATAACCAGCAGCAACGCCTCCAAATAATCCGAAAAACCCGGCAACATCCCACCCTAAAGTCAGACGCAATGCCATTAGGTGTCGTCTGTGAATATTTTCTCTGTCAAAATCCGCCAATTGCACAAGAGTCATATTGGCTAAATCGATTTCGAGGTAATAGGGTTCAAAAGGAACATGATAACCCCAGGAAGCAGAAAATGAGGCAGCGCTATCCAGCCTGCTATCATAGTCGTATCCTCCAACGGTAACGGTAGTAACAAAATTGTTTGCTACAAATTTTGCCCCGACATTTACACCGGAGAAGTTTGAGAAGTACACAATAGCGTTAACCCAGCCATTTCCTGTGATATTTATTAACCCCAGTGGAACACCATTAAGTTCCCTTGAGACATTTATCAATCCGGCCTGAAAGCCGGTTACATTTTGGGCAACATTCAAAAATCCGCTCTGTCCTCCAAAGGTATTACCTCCCACCAGATTGACTAATCCGGCAGCCTGAACTCCGTTGAGATCCCCAGTGATGCGGCACACTAACCCACTGACCTGGTATCCGATTGCATCCCTTCTGACTTTTCCATATAATCCAGATGATTGAAAACCGTTAAGACTGTGAGCTGTTGAAATTAATCCGGCGGACTGAAAACCACTTGACATGTTGGTGACAGTTGAAACAAGGCCTGCCAGATCCGCTCCCCTCACTGATCGGGATCTGCTGTTTATCAGATTGACATTGAAATTGACAACTGCCCTATCGGTTCTGCGATAACTTAGCCCGGGGGTGACCCCGAAATTGAAGGGGATAGTATCCTGGGCCTGGGTGGTGAAAACCAGCATAAGACTTAAGCCCGTAAATAAAGGAAGAAATCTGGTCATGGCACATCATCCTTTGGTATATTCGTTTTTGCTCTGACAACTTTTTTCGTAGTCGCAGAAACCGTGCCACTTATCAGTTCCAAGGAGAAATGGGTGAGAGATTATTCGTAATCCAAATGGGATTTTTGGGCTAAAGAGCCCGGGGGAGGCTCCGGCAGGTCAATCACCCGCCGGAAAATTTTGCAGTTCTAACTTCCTTATTTGCCAATCTGACACCATTGGCTTTTATTCCCTTGACAAGAAAATCCTGCAGTATAAAAGTCTCCTCCAGTACCTTGAGACGGGGCTTTGGCTTATACTCAACATTCACTATCCCTTCAGTATCGGTGGTCATTTTCATGATTGTACATTTGTCGGGAATCAGCGTGTACCCCTTGTTGAGAATAAATTTATCTATCCTGCACCTTTTAAGATAGGGAAACTTTGTCTGATTATCCCTATATAATACACTGAACACAACGTCCTTATCTACAAAACCGCAATAGAGCATCCCCTTATCCACGAAGATTTTATCGGGAACATCGATTACAGAATACGCCCCCGATTTTCTGATCACCAGAACTCTGTCATACTGAGAGACATCCAACAGAACGTTTCCATTGACTTCATACCCCAGATACCCGGTGTCCCTGTCATAACGGAGTTTAAGATTTCTCTGGGCAGCCTCTCTAACATCAACTTTTTTAAACGAGATCAGCTTGGTAAGCCTTGGATAATCCCTGCCATATTTTTCTATTAACTTTTCCAAAAACCCTACAGAATAATCGACAATTGCGCCAAGAGCCTCCTTAATCTCTTTGAGTCTATTTTTTATCTCCCGCATCTCCTTTTTGGCTTTATTGATATCGTAAGCCGAGATACGTCTGATAGGGATCCTGAGCAACCTCTCCACATCCTCTTCTGTTACTTCTCTTTTGATAATTTTTTGGAAAGGAGCAAGTCCATCAAAAACGGCATCGACCACATCATGAGCAGTGGTCTGTTCCTCGATCTGCTTATATATTCTATTCTCGATGAATATCTGTTCCAGTGTTTTGGCGTGAAGCTTATCCTTAAGCTGACCCTCTTCCAGTTTCAGCTCTGCCTTAAGAATCTCAACCAGTTTTAAAGCATTGTGCCTTACCACTTCCGATACAGACATCACAACCGGCTTATCATCTTTTATGAGCATCAGAGAAACTGATACTGATGCTTCACAGTCTGTAAAGGCATATAACGCATCAACAGTATCCTCTGTGCGCACGCCGCGGGCAAGCCTTACCTCAATCTCCACATCCTCTGCAGTGAAATCACTTATGCCCGATATTTTCAGTTTCCCTTTTCTTGCGGCAGCCTCTATGGAAGCTATGAGAGACTGGGTTGTGCTTCCAAAGGGGAGCTGACGAATCACTATTCTTTTAGGATCACTCGTATCGAGCTTTGCCCTGACCAGTATTTTCCCGTTGCCGTCATTGTATTCAGATACATCCGCCAGGCCACCGGTCAGGAAATCAGGGTACACAGGGTGCTGCTCACCTCTGAGGGAAGCGATCTGTGCCTTAAGGAGCTCAATAAGATTATGGGGCAAAATCCTTGTAGACATCCCCACTGCGATCCCCTCTGCACCAAGGGCAAGAAGCACCGGAAGCTTTGAAGGCAGGGTGACAGGTTCCCTGTTCCTCCCGTCATAGGAATCTATGAAGTTTGTGATTTCAGGATTAAACAGGGTCTCTCTTGCCAGCGGTGAAAGGCGGCACTCGATATACCTTACCGCAGATGCCGGATCACCGGTATGGATATTTCCGAAATTACCCTGCTTGTCAATAAACAGTTCTTTGTTTGAAAGTGTTACAAGAGCATCTCCGATAGAAGCATCCCCATGAGGATGATACCTCATGCACATACCCACTACATTTGCCACCTTATGGAATTTTCCATCATCCAGCTCAAAGAGGGTGTGGAGTATTCTGCGCTGAACAGGCTTAAGCCCGTCATCGATATGTGGAATGGCTCGGTCCTTTATCACATAAGATGCGTACTCGAGAAAATTTGTATTATAAAGATTATTGAAAAATGCCATCAGATAAGATTCTCCATTATATACTCACGCCGCTCGGGTGTGTTTTTGCCCATATAAAATGTAAGGGTATCAGGAATATCCTTTACACTCTTAACATTGACTTCTACAAGTCTCATGTCGGGACCAATGAACTGACCAAATTCCTTTGGCGATATCTCACCCAGTCCCTTAAACCTTGTTACCTCAGGATAGCTGATCTCTGCAGAAGCTTTATCTCGCTCCTTTTCACTGTAACAGTAACGTGTAACCTTTTTATTTCTTACCCGGAAAAGAGGGGTTTCAAGGATATAGATATGGCCCGCTAATACCAGCTCTTCAAAATAGGTAAAGAAAAAGGTCAGCAGAAGATTTCTTATATGAAACCCGTCCACATCGGCATCGGTTGCCAGAACCACCTTGTTATACCTGAGCTTTTCGATATCCTCTTCTATCCCCAGGGCCATCATCATGTCGTAGAGTTCTTCGTTGCGGTAGATTGCGGCCCGGGTTTTTCCAAACACATTCAGGGGTTTACCTTTAAGAGTATAGATCGCCTGAGTATAGACATCGCGGGCAGAAATTATGGAGCCGCCTGCAGACTGCCCCTCGGTTATGAAAATGGTTGAGTTTTCCCCTTTAGACCCATCCCCCAGATGATATTTGCAGTCTTTAAGATTGGGGATTTTAATCTCTATTCTCTTTGCGGCTTCCTTGGCCTCTTTTTTGACTTTGTTAAGATCTGTGCGGAGTTTCTCATTCTGAACGATTTTACTTTCCAGAGCACGTGCTGCCTCTGTGTTCTTGTGAAGAAAGTCAACCACGGCACTTTTAACCTCGGAGACAATCCAGCCTCTGATTTCTGTATTACCCAACTTGTTTTTGGTCTGCGACTCAAAGATAGGTGTTTTTATTTTAACAGCAACAGCTCCAGCGATCCCCTCACGCACATCAACTCCGGAGTAGTTCTTTTTGAAAAACTCATTTACCCCCTTGAGCACCCCTTCCCTGAAAGCACTTAAATGAGTACCGCCATCATTTGTGTGCTGTCCATTTACAAAAGAAAAACAGGTTTCCCCATAGCTTTTTGTGTGAGTGAAGGCGAACTCGAGCTGTTTTCCGCGATAATGCCCTATTTTGTAATAAACAGAGTCCCCAACCTCATCCCTGAGAAGATCGAGAAGACCGTTTTTGGATTCAAACTTCTGCTTACCGAAGTAGAGCTTTAGCCCGGTGTTAAGATAGGCATAATTCCATAACCGCTGTTCGATATACTCATAGTTGAAACTATAGTCACCAAAGATTTCTGTATCGGGAATAAACTCAATCAGTGTTCCGTTAGCCTGAGCTTTTGCTTTACCGCTCTTTTTTGATTTAAGCTTTCCCCGCTCAAAGATCGCCTCAAAATACTGGCCTTCCCTGAAAGAGCACACCCTAAAAAAGGTTGAGAGTGCATTGACCGCTTTTGTTCCGACCCCGTTGAGTCCCACACTGAACTGAAAGACATCATCATTATACTTTGCACCGGTGTTTATAACAGATACACAGTCTATAACCTTCCCAAGAGGTATCCCCCGCCCATAATCCCTGACAGAGACTTTCCCGGAGTCTATTTTCACTTCAACTTTTTTCCCAAAACCCATGATATATTCATCAACCGCATTATCTATTACCTCTTTTATAAGTACATATATTCCATCATCAGGATTTGATCCATCGCCAAGGCGACCAATATACATTCCACTTCTGAGACGGATATGCTCAAGAGAACTGAGGGTCTTGATCTTACTTTCATCATAAACCGGTGAGGAAACGTTTTTACCCATATGCTCCGCATTGAAAAGAAAATTTAAATACCTGGCGGATTTCTCCGCACACAGCCTGACCGAAACAATAAATTAATATAAATGTACCATAGGCCATATACAAGCCTGTGAAACGGATCCGGACAGTTTTGCCCTAAACAAGTCCTAATGATTTGCCAAACCCGTATCCCATTGTATTTTTTCTGTACTATACTAACATCAGCACAGCAAAGGGCCCCTATGGAACTCAGCAAAATAATTATCGGTGCGATGCGCTTCAAAGACAGACATTCTGCAATAAAGGTGATTCGCACTGCAATAGATTACGGTTTTAACTACGTTGATACCTCCCCCTATTATTGTTATGAAAACGAAAAGGAAAACTCAGAGAGCTGGGTGGGTGAAGCAGTTAATCATCCTGATTATGCCAAAAGGGTTTTAGTCAGCGCCAAGTGTTCTCCGGGTAATGGCGGGTATCAGCTTGGTGAGTTCAATCAGGTGGCAGGATTTGGGGTTCGTACAAAAGAGCAGCTTAAACATATGTTCAACCAATCCCTCAAACGCCAGAACCGCAAGAGCTTTGATTTCTATCAGCTCTGGACCACTCACACTATGGAGCAGCTCAACGAAGCATTCAAACCCGGAGGCTGGTATGATGGCTTACTTGAGCTTAAAAACAGCTACAAACAGATCGGGGTCACAACCCACGCCGAAACTCCAACGATTATGCAGTTCCTTAAAACCGGAAAATTCTCAATGGTCACAATCCCCTTCAACGTTGTTAACAGAACCCGTGAAGGTATTCTGGATTACTGCATAGAGAAAGGGATAAAAGTCATAGCGATGAACCCCCTTGCAGGTGGATTTTTGGCTCAGGATGAGCGACTCAAGGAGCTGGCTCTTCGCTACCTTATGGCCCTTCCAAATGTTCATGTTCTCATAGGATTCTCTTCCGTTGAGGAGGTGGAGTACGCAAACTGGATTCAGAAAACAACTCCTGAGGGGGGCGGTGATGCGCAAAAAATCCTTGAGGAAGTTGAATCGATGATCAACTCTGAAGAGCCCAGGTGTACCTCATGTGGCTACTGTGCACCTTGCCCGCAGGATATCAATCTGGGTGCATGCCTCTCTTACTACAATCTTGCTCATTATATGAACATGGGTTCAGCGGTTGAAGCATTCAGGGAAAAGCAGTGGGAAGAGGGGCTAAAACTTGAAAAATGCAATTCATGTGGCCTCTGCTCAAGCCGCTGTCCAAATAAGTTGCCGTTAAGGGAGATAATCTCCAGTGCCAAAACTGTTTTATATGAATGAGGGCAACAGGTATTTTAAATTTTTACATTTTTCCGGAGGAAACCATGTCGATTGTCTTTAATGCAGAGGAAATATTTTCAATAGGTATTCAGATAGAAAAAAACGGCCGTATTTTCTATGAACAGGCTGCCAAGCAAACATCTGATCCTCAGGTTAAAAAACTGTTCAGCGAACTGGCTGACTGGGAGGGGAAACATGTAGAGGTTTTCGAAGATCTTAAAAAAGGCGTGCCCACCGAATCGCAAAGCGGAGAATTCTCCGATCCGGAAAACATGGCCTACCAATATCTTTCAGCTTCTGCTTCTGACAAAGTTTTCGTTAAAGAGGAAGATATTGTTTCGATTGCAGCTTCTGCGTCCACTCCGCAGGAAGCACTTGAAATTGCCATCGGGTTCGAGAAGGATTCTGTTATCTACTACACCACCATGAAACATATAGTCAGAGATGATCTTGGAAAAGATAAACTGGATCTGCTTATTAAAGAAGAAATAAACCATATCGGACAGTTAACTCAGGAACTCAAATCACTCGCCTAAAGAGTTTTACTTTATGAAAAACAATTCATTTGCTTTAGTGATATCTGTTGTCTTACTTTTGCCAATTTACGGTTGCACCGCACATCCAAGATACCTCAGCAATTCCCGTCCCGATACGACAGCAACACTGCAGCCACGCACTCCCCCGGCAAACAGAAACGGCAGTTACACCTTTCATGAAGAAGGTTATGCATCATTTTACGCTGATAAATTTCACGGAAGACAAACTGCCAATGGTGAAATTTTTGACATGCACAAATTGACTGCAGCACATAAGGATCTGCCCTTCAACACGGTAGTAAGAGTGACCAACCTCAACAACAACAGATCTATCGTGGTAAGAATCAACGACCGTGGTCCATTTGTGGAGAACCGGGTAATAGATCTTTCCTACCGCGCGGCTCAGCAGATCGGTATGATTGAAGAGGGTATCGTACCTGTGAAAATAGAGATCAAAAATGAGTAGAGGGTTTTTATTTAACCAGAGCTATCATTTGAGAATAAGTTTGAGACAAGGATGAGAGTCTCAGAATATACGCTCCGCTGCCTATATTCAGTTTTATTACACCAGTTTTGGAAAAAAGCGGTTGAGCCCCGACCCTCTTTCCCGAGACACTAAAGATCTCCACCCGTGCAGCATCAATGCTGCCAAGCTCATATGACAAAACAGACGTTGCCGGATTGAAAAAAAGTTTTGATGAAGAATTTTTCTCCATTTTCTCCCCTGGGGAAACCTCTGTTTTCTTTAACTCAAATGCACCAACAGAGGGGTTACCACCCCTTGACTGTGGGTAAAAACATTTTTTCAACCCACCCATATCCCTGATAAATTCTATATCGGGTTTATGAGTATACCATGGGTATCTCCTCTCCCCGGTTATCATTTTCAAAGCCCTGTGATCAAAACCGATATCATAGGGTGGGGCATATATGGCAGAGCCGTTTGCTGAGAGCGGTGAATTATACGCGGGATAAAAATTAGCATCCTCTGCCTCAGGAATCATAGGATCAACTCCCCGGTCCCCACCGTAAATTCCGGGGTATAATAAATTGTTGGATACAGTTATATTTGGTGAGGAAAAAATATCACCCTGCCATTGGGTTAGGGCTGTTCTCAAGCCGTTAAAACCCACATTGTTTACAAAAACATTATCACCCGAAAATGATTCAGCTCCGGAGAAAGCAAAATCGCCTCCTCCGTAGCCTATATTATGTCCGTTTTCAAAACAAGTATTATTGACAACAGTGTAATTTCCGCTTCTGGTGATAACTATACCTGATCCCCCGTTCCTGAAAGCGACATTGTTGTATATCCTGGTTAAGTCGGGTACATCATAGCTGAGATCGAGGATAAAACCGTTTCCATCGGTATGATGTTCGGACACATCAACATGATGAAATGAGATATTGTTTCTGATAATGTTTGTTCCACCTGCAGCATAAAGGTTTATTCCGCTTGACCAGGATGTGGACAGTGTGTCCCACCCGGTTCTGGAAACCACATTATTTTCAATTATCACATCCTCTGTAAAGAAGACACTGATACCGTTCTGACCACACTCATCAACTACGTTATGTCTTATCTCAATGTTTTTGGCAGCAGTTTCTGAAACAGCACCAGCAGTGGCATCCTTACCCGTATGCCAGTTCAAAGAAATACCACCCCAGCGAAAACCACTAATGTATAATCCTTCAATTCTATAATGACTGAGGAATTCGCGCGGTTCCCATGACCTGCTCTGAATTCCGGCAGCATCCGTTAATTCACCATCTACCCACCCGTTTAAATGAGGTAACTCGCCAGGGTAGTTTTTTAGGGTAATCATGTTTCCCCGCTCACCAGAAACGGTGATGAATATCGGGGAATTGTACTCCCCTTCTCTCACCAGAATAGTGTCTCCCGGAGAAACAGAGTTAACCGCATATTGAATATCTCTCCATGGATTATTCAAGGATCCTATATTGCGGTTATTTCCGCTTATACATACATAGAATGTACCGGACCACAGATTCGCTCCCGCCACTATTATCCATATAAAAACGAAATATTTTATCACCGATATCTCCTTTCTGTGCAGATCATATTTTAAAATGATTTGACCATAACTTCAAGACCTTTGCCCTTTCTGTGCATTTTTTACCCATAGTTATGCCCCGCGATACAGCTTTTCCCAAAGCGGTTTCTATTTTCGGAAACTGCCTTTGATAATGTTCCCCCCTGTTTTGCATTTAGATAGGAGTTTAAAGTGATATTGACTGTGGCATGGTGATTGATCTTTTACAAGGGTGAGGAATCGGAAAAATGACACCGCACTAACACAGGGAGCAGGTGATGGTTATTAGGGCTCTGTTTTTAGCATTGATACCCCTTTTATGTATAGTAAGCATCAGTTCTGCAGCTGCTCCGGTTTCTGAAATGGACCGTTACTCTCTTGGGGTGGATTACACGCTTAGATTGACAGGGCATGAAATTGACCTGAACCAATCCCATTCCAAACTAAAAACCCACTACCTCATGTTTCACTACTCTCCTGTACCTTACCTCCTCTTGTCCCTTGGTGCCGGCACAAGCACATTCTCCATAGAAAACTCAGCTGACAATAACCTCTTCAGCGGGCAGAGAGGAATCTCCGGTGCTTTTGCACTCACCCTGTTCTCACCTCTGGTTTTAGACCGATTCAGAGCCTATGGCGGAGTGGAATCCTTTTACATCAACAGCTCCCGGGATGATCACAACTCCAAAGGGGTTCTTCTAACCCCATATCTCTCCCTTTCTTTACGAAGCAGAGATTTTCTGAAACTCGAATCCGGGATCAGATATCATCACCTACTGGCATCCATAAAAGGCCCTCAGAATTCAAGTACAGAAGTTTCAAATCTCCATCCGTTAAGATTGTTTGCCACGGTTACATTGCTGTCCGGTGACGGGGCTTATATAGCATTGGATGCAGATATTTCCAAAACTGGTGAACTGGAACATAACAGAACACCATTTGAGGGTTCCATAAGCCTTCGGGCAGGATTTGTTCTGCGTCATGACCCCAAGTTTTCTAAACAAAGAGAACATATCCTTGACCATTTCCCTGAGTATCATGAGCTGAAAGAGAGACAGGAGGAGATGGCACAGGAGTTGAAATAGGCATTTAGCTACTTTCTGGCCATTATCACATATTTTTCCGATTCAGGTCAATTTAAACGTGTCAAAAAGCCGGACTCTTTCTTTTTTTAACTTAACGGGAGATTGTGATGCCACGTTTTTCTTATGAAGCCAGAGATTACAACAATCACTTTTACAGCGGAACAATGGAAGAGGCTACATACGATGATGTGCTTGAGGGTTTAACCAACAAGGGACTAATCCCTGTAAATGTGTTTGAATTCAATTTCGATGGCACCAGGAAAAATGTCTCCTTAAGCGATAGAATCAACAACGCAATCCTGAAAATGCAAACCAAGGTTCCCTACAAATCTGTGGTTTTTTTCACCAGACAGCTCGCTACCATGATCGAAGGTGGTGTACCGCTATCAAAATCTCTGGAGCAACTGGCCAAAGCTGAACAGCCGGTTTTCAAGAAAATAATCCTCCAGGTAGCAGAAGACATCTCTACCGGCCACACTTTTTCTGATGCGCTTGCAAAGCACCCTGGTGCGTTTAACAATATGTATATCGCAGTTATACGATCAGGTGAACTATCCGGTGCCCTGAGCAAAGTGCTAGATCAAATGTCAACTTATCTGGAAAACGTTGAAGCGATGAAATCAAAGGTTAAAGCAGCCTTGAGATACCCGATCTTCATTGGCGGATTCGTTACTTTACTGATAATTGGTATACTTTGGAAACTCGTTCCGGTTTTTCAGGGGGTTTACTCTTCACTGGGTGGCCAGCTCCCCAGGCCCACAGTTATACTCATTGGCGCTTCAGACTTTGTCCGTTTCAATATTCCGTTGGTATTTGCAGGTGTAATCTTTCTATACATTCTTTTCAGAATCTCTATGACCAACGATGGTTTCAAAACAGCCATTCACAAAAACATGTTTAGATTACCCATCTTTGGTAACATTCTCAGAAAAAACATACTCGCAACTTATTGTCGCACCATGGCTCTTCTCATGAACTCTGGTACTTCTATACTTGAAGCCACACAGATAGCAGGAGCAGTCGTCAACAACAAGCTCTATGCAAAATCACTCGAATCCGTTTACGCTAATTTGCGACAGGGCGAGATGCTAAGTTCTGCACTGGAAAAAACAGGCGTGTTTCCGGTGCTGGTTGTTCAGCTGGTTTCTACAGGGGAAGAGGCTGGGAGAGTTGACACTTTACTAATTAAGGCAGCTGAATTTTACGAGCGCGAAATAAAAAACGTTGTCGATTCACTCGCATCCATAATAGAGCCCGTTCTCATAATTTTATTAAGCGCAATAGTTGGTTCGATTCTCGTTGCACTCTATTTCCCTATCTTTAATGTTGGCCGACTCATACAATGAATCTTGCAAAAGCTATTCACCATCTAAAAGGAGGTGTGAAGAAATCAATTGAAAGCTTTTTGATTTCCAGAAATCCCTTACTCATCAAACTAAACACAGAAGGAGAATGTAAGATGAATTCAGTAAAACAGGTCAAAAAAGCGCTTAAAAAAAACAGCGGTTTCACACTGGTTGAAGTTATCGTGGTAGCAGTGATAGTGGCAGTTTTGGCATTAGGAGCAATTCAGTTATACCAGGGTTATATCAGAGACTCCCGCTCAAATACAGCTGAAAACCTTGCTTCTTCCGCAGCAGGATACATTACTACAGAACGCAACCGGGGTGCTTCCGGAAGTGTTAGTGTAAACGATGGAGTTATTACATTTGATACCGACGCAACAGGCGAATCGACCAGGTTTTCCGTTCCGGATAATGCCAACCTGATAATAACAGGCAATGCATCAGACGGAGGAACAGTTGCAGTGAGTATCGATGGTGACACATCCAATACTTACGACTATTAACTTTGGTGACTATAGCTACCACCCGAATACTTTCGGGTGGTAGCCACTTGCAAAGGGAAAATGTTATGGCAAAAAAACAGAAGATATTCGGTTTCACTTTGATTGAGGTCGTTATTGTTGCGGTTATAGTAGCAGTACTTGCAGGATTGGCAATACCTCTCTATAACGGGTATATACAGGATACCCGGCAGAGTTCTGTAGATAATCTTGCTCAGGCTGCGGCTGCGGCTGCAAACTCCCACTGGCGCAAAACCGGAGTGGATTTTACCGGCAACTCAGATCTTTTAGACAAAATTGACATTTTTTATGATTCATCAAAACACACAATAGAACTCAATGGCTCAAATATCACAGTCACCCATATTGTAACAGGCGTAACTTCAACAGTTCCTTACAGATAGAGGATGTATGAAAAGAGGGAAACTCAGTCATAACGGATTTACACTTGTAGAACTTCTTGTTTCAGCTACGATACTGAGCATCATAGTCGTTTCTGTTGTAGCTATATTTGTCAAGGGAAGAGAGATACAGGTTGTAGACCAAAACCGCCGGGAGGCAAGATCGATAGTTCAGAACCTTTTCGAATATGACTACAACAACAAAAATTTCGACCACCTAAATTTTGGTGACACCAGTTTCACAATTCATCTGAACCGTGGTTATTCAGACAGCATCCCGGCAACTGTCTCTACACAAATAAACAGCAATTATTTCACAATAGGCGACCAGGATCTGGAAACAAAAAAAATCAGTGTTTCAATTGACTGGATAGAACTTGACGGTGCAGAAGAAACTATTTCCCTTTCAAAATGGCTTGCCGGAGGATTATGAAAAACTCTACTCATATAAGAGGCATTACACTTGTTGAAGTTCTTGTTTCGAGTGTGTTGGTAGCTATTCTGGCAGGTGCCGGTTACTCCATTTTGAATTTATATATTATCGAGGCAAGAGACAGCTCAGCTCACCAACGAATACAAACACAGGCAGATGTTGTTTTTGAACAGATCTCAAGAAACATCAGGAACAGCTCATTGGTACTCACCTCCGGAGATCCGATTCCTGAATTGTTTGAATGTGAACCAGGAGATGAGTTAACCACCATCAGCACCGATATGATTCAAATTTACAACAATGATAAGCTTATCGCAGGTTACAGAATCAATAGCGGAGTGCTTCAAGAGCTGGCACTACCTGAAGCATCCTGGGTCAGCTTTGAGACCGGAGGAAATGAAATTCTTCTCGATAGCCTGATCTTTAGTCTTGACGGTTGCAGGAAGAGTGTTCAGGCAAAGTTTTGGTTTAGGTTTATCGACATAGATACTTACTATTCAAAACCACGAAGAGGTCATTTTTTATGCCGAAATTAAGAAATAATCCTTTTCCCATTTCAAAGGCAGGCTCTGCACTGGTTGGTGTATTGGCTATATCGATTCTTTTGTCGATTGCTGCTGCGGGGTATATAGGATTAGCAAGAAATACAGTAAACAGTGAACATCTTGCACTTAACGACACACGGGCATTGTTGGCGGCGGAATCTGGCCTCCTTATCGCAGGTAGTCTTGTTTTGCAACAGGATGAGTGGCCGGCATCTGATTTGCCTGATTTATTGGGAGAACTGCTTAGGGGAGAAAATGCAGTAAATGGTTTTGATGTTACAGTGGATGCATCCCTTACCGGGTTAGAGGGAGATTCGATTCTTATCACATCCACTGCGACTAGCCCTCTAATATTTTATGACAAGCAGATAAGTTTAACAATATACAATACAGGATTAAATGTACCCTTTGATACGAATGCGTTTGATCATGGCATCTTTGCAGGAGAAGAAATTCACATAGCAGGAAATGGCGACATCAGAAACCCTGACAGCACCTTTGCATCTGCACACACCAACGGGACTTTCCAAATTACAGGAAATTCAAATGTGCAAGCGAACATCTCCGCTTCAGATGATATTACAATGTCAGGAAACTCCAACCATATCGGTACCAGTGAAACTCAGGTACAGCCAATAGATTTCCCTGATATTGATCTTACCCCATGGAAAACAACAGCTCAACAAAATGGTCAGCGGTTTACCAGTCTTACCGAAATACCATTTCAAAATAACACCTATGAACCTGAAGGTGGAATTTTGTGGATTGATTCAGACGAAGAAATCAAGATATCTCAAAAAACCATCACTGGAACAATCATTGTTAACGGAGATATATCATTCGAAAGCAGCTCATTACTTCTGGGACCCGATGACAATTTCGCAATTGCAAGCGTGTCTGGAAATATCAGGGTTTCAACAGGTGAAATAGAAGGACTGATTTACGCCAAAAATGGCAATTACATTCACGATGGTCAGGGTACTGTGAATGGACAAATCATTGCCAAGGGCTCTGTCACCCGCAAGGGTTCACCCCAATCGACTTTAACAATTACTTACAAACGGATTATCCCTATAATTCCAGAAACTGGAACTAACCCAAGCCGGAAGATCATTTCAGGCTCATGGTCAGAGAAAAATATCTCCTTTTAAGCTATACAAGCATACTCGGTTCAGCATTAACCCTTATTTCAGAGGTAAACATGCAGAAAAAAAAGGCCATATCAGTGGGTATCGAAACCAATTCTCATTTCCTGCGTGCGGTTAAGCTTGGCAGAAATGAGAAGAGTAAAACGCATACGATTCTGGGGATGGAAGAAATTCGGGGTGATTATTCAAATGACCAGAATTTAGTCGACTCCCTTAAAAAAGTCAAAGACAAACTCTCGATCAGCCCATTTGACAGGGTTATCACGTGCCTTGGCGGAAAAAAAACTTTTGTTTACCAGCTGAAATTCAGGCGTTTACCAGAAGAAGAGATGAAAAACGCATTGCGATTAGAAATTCGCAAAAGCCTTCCATTTGATATTTCTGCAGCTATAATTGATTACCTTATCTCAGGAGAGAGTAATCAGGCTGAAGATTATGACCAGGTGATTGTAACAGCAGTCACAAGCACTCTCCTAAACCGTCATTTAGGGGTTTTCAAAAGAGCAGGTATAAAGCCTGTGATAGTGGATCTTCTTCCACTTGCTGCAGCCAATTCCTTCTGGGAATCAAACAGGGGAATAACAGCCTCAGATTCTACTCAGGTAATGTTACATATTGGTCCGAAATTTACAAACATAATTATTGATGGTAACAAATCCAGCTTTTTCCATCGAACAGTTTACTTTGATGCAATCGAAGTTTTCGATGGTGATCAGAATACCTCAAACACTAACCTGTTTAAAAACAGTAAACTTCTCGATTTACGGGATGAAGTTATGCGAACACTTACCTTTTACAGTAATTCATTCAACCATTCAGATTTTTCAAGCATTCATCTTATGGGGGATTTTTCAAATAAGGATATGGCTGAGTTTTTTCTGAAGCATAGTAATATCCCTACAGAGGTAAACGATCTTGCTAGATCGATATATCCTCATCTTGATAATGAGACTGAAAAATTCAATATTGCGACTTCTCTGTCTATGAGGTAAATGAAGTGTTACTGATTATCAAATCAAAGGATTAGAAATATGCGATATGAAATAAATATGGTTCGCTATATCAGAATGGAGGAGTCTAAGAATGAAGCAGCACATCTCAAGGCGACTGTGCTGTGTGTTGTTTCTACAGGCATACTCCTGCTCTCTGTCTTTTATTCCTTTTTGAATGTAACCTCTATGCGCAGCGAATTACAAAAGGAACAGGATCGTTTAGATGTAATAGAGCTACAATATCAACGTTATCAGCAAACCCAGACCATTATTGACAAAGCGGATTTGGAGCTTTTGGACAGACTTCAGGGGAATAGAATTTTCTGGACCGAAAAACTTGCAGCTATAGCATTCCATCTTCCTAATAAAGCGCCCAACCCCTACTGGATAACAAACTTCAGTTACAACAGAAACATCTTCAATGTTCAGGGGTATGGATATATCTCACCCAGACAGGAACAGTTGATTACAATAGATGACTACCTGAATAAACTCCGAGCTGATACTACCTACAACCAGGTATTCAAAACCACACTTCTCAGATCGACACAACGCAATGATGAAGGAAACAGGCAGCGGGTTAACTTCGAATTTTCTTCTATCAGCAAAGGAGCAATTGTACGATGAAAAAGGGCAACATTTTCCTGATTCTTATATTTTTGCTCATCACAGCTATTATCGCCTTTGATCGTTACTATGTATCCAATCTTCAGGAAACATTTTCTGAATTGGAAAAACAGCGAATTGTAACATCAAATAAGCTCGCTACTGCAAAAATAGTTCATGAAAATTTAAACCACGTAAGAGAGCTCGTTTTTGCCAATATGATCTTTCCTGAAATGGAAATTTCTGATCCCCATGAGACTCAGTTGTTTGAGTTTATCACTACCAGCATAAATGATCTCAGACTTAAACTGGTATCATTGAAGCCGTTACCACCTAAAACCGAGAACGGTATTACAATTTTTAGTTATGATATGGAAATCGAGGGTGACTTCTTTAAGTTCGGTGAATTGTGCGCAAAATTTGAGAACAGCAGGCGAATTATATCTCTTGAATCATTTAACATTGATCTTTTACATAATGAATCATCCCGAAACTCAGAAAACGTGGGGATTCGTGTAAACATGAGAATAAACACCTATATGATTTCCAAAACCTGAGTTATTCTCGATGAAAAAATATTAAACCAATTAAAAGGATATGGAATTAGTGAAACAGTATTCTACCCAAATCGTTGCATCTGTTTTGGCTCTGATACTGGCATTTGCCCTTACAGCCCGTATCAGATATCAGAGAAATTTCTTCGATCAAATGGTTACTGATGCACTTGAGACGTCTGAGGGTTATGATCAAAGATTTATTGACCTGGTTCAGAAACTCGAGTATGAGCTCACATTGAGAGCCAGTTTCGGCTACACGGGTCAAAAGGATCCCATGACTGGCAGGGAACGTGTAGTTTTGGTTCAAACTCCCCCAGTCAGAAGACAACCAGTTAGAAGAGAAGTCAAACAGGAGGAAGTCGATCCAATCAGGCTCACTGCCATTATTTACGAAGAGGAAAGAGGTGTGCATACAGCTATCGTTATGGATCGGGACCGCTCTTACTCCGTTGAAATGAAAGATCAGGTTGCGGGACGTACAATTTCCAGAATAACTGCAAGCAAAATATTTATGGAAGATGACAAAGCTATTTACTATTACGACATAGACGGAAGTAAAGGAAAAGAGCTTAAATAATAAAAACATACATCAATACTATTCAATATTACCAAGGGAGGCACTGGTGAAAAGTCTGGCTATTGTACTGACATTCGCTCTTTCTGTTCACTTTTTATCTTTTGCTCAGGCTCAAAACTCACCAATTATTAACAGGGAATCCAATCCTTTGCTTAAGTCTCCAATATCCTTGGTAGCCAAAGATGCAAACCTCTCAGAGGTCTTGAGGGTATTATCAGATCGTTCAGGAATGAACTTTGTGGCAGGAGAGGGAGTTAACAGAGAGAGAATTACAATAATGCTCAACAACACCCCACTTGATGAAGCGATCAATCTGTTGGTCCGGGCTGCAGGTCTATCCTATGAGATAATTGGAAATTCAGTTCTGATTGCCGAACCGGGCAATCTCGAAACTGAGATCGGGTTGTCCTCTTATGTGGTAAACCTAAAGTACGCTAATGCAAGAGAAGTAGCAGAAATGCTTTCTGACCTTACGCAATCAATAAAAGTAGACGAGGGTGGAAATAAACTTATCTGCTACACCAGCCCAAGGGTAATACTTGAGATAGAAAGAATTGTCAATGCTATTGATCAGCCTCATATTCTTGTTCTTTTAGAAACAAGACTTATAGAGGTCGCAATGGACAGACTCGATCAATACGGGATAAACTGGAGCAATCTGTCCCCCATTCAAGCAGGAATCAGGTATCCGGAGGCTGAGTTGACAGATGGTTTTGATTTGAATAACTGGGTAAGACTCCCTATCAATTTCAACGTAACTCTTGACATGTTACTCCAAACCGGTGATGCAAGACTGCTTATGGATTCAAAACTTACCACAACAAACAACAGAGAAGCCTCTCTTCACATCGGGGAAATTATACCATACGTAATACAAACCTACAACCTGACATCCGCAGGTGTCAATCAGCAAATTCAAAGGGAAGAGGTAGGGGTTCTCATTACCATGACTCCACAAGTTAATGAGGAGGATCAAATTACACTTATTATGGAACCGGAAGTATCAAACATTGCCGGGTGGAGAGGTCAGAATGCAGACATTCCACTTATTCGGGTCCGCAAAACAAACACAACTGTGAGGGTAGAGAATGGTCAACCCATTTTTCTGGCAGGCCTTCTATCAGAAGAAAAAAGTGTAGAGATAAGGAAATTGCCTGTACTGGGGAGCGTACCACTATTAGGTTTTCTCTTTCAGAACAGAAGAACTACACTATCCAAAAAGAATCTGATCATTGAAGTGGTTCCGCATATTATAAAGCACCCTTCTGAAATCAGCAGATTTATAAACAGCTCAGGACAAAGCAGACAAAGGATAGGGTCACTCCAATCACCACAACATCAGGACACCACCTCTGATAATACAGAAGCTCCTTTGATTAATCCAGATCCATCCATGGTTTTACCCACTACCTATCCAAACCCGGAGGTTATCTATGAATCTCCGATGCAAATGAACGTAAACGACTCTATTATGGGCAACAGTTTTGAAAATACAGACACCACCAAATCATCAGTTAATCAGTGAGGAGAATTTGTATGCAGACGGAAACCGAAGATAGAGTTGAAATTATCACATTACAAAGTCTCCTCAGTGTGGCTGTTGAGCGTGGTGCAACTGATCTTATTTTAAGTGTTGGTCAGCCTCCACAGATTCGTGTTAACAGCATACTGGTTTCTATGGACCAGCCCAAACTAACTCCACAAATGATAAAATTACTCTGCTATGGGGTAATGAGTGATTCTCAGCAAAAAAAGCTTGAACAGGATTGGGAGGTTGATTTTTCTTTTGGTGTCAAAAACCTTTCGAGATTCAGAGCCAATGTATTTATTCAAAAAGGTTCACTATCCGGTGCATTCCGTGCGATACCGCACAAGATTCTCGATATTGACACTCTTGGTTTACCACCAATAGTTAAATCGATTTCAGACCGCCCAAATGGTCTTGTTCTGGTCACCGGCCCGACAGGTTCCGGCAAGTCAACAACCCTTGCTGCAATGATTGACAGAATAAATCAGAATCGTCACTGCCACATAATTACAATTGAAGACCCTATAGAATATATCTATGAGCACAAATCTTCGACAGTAGAACAACGTGAAGTGGGAACTGATACCCGTTCATTTCATACAGCCTTAAAAAGCATACTCAGACAGGACCCGGATGTGGTTTTACTCGGAGAAATGCGCGATATTGAATCCATTCAGGCTGCACTTACCATAGCAGAAACCGGGCACCTTTGTTTTGCAACTTTACACACAAATTCCTGTGCCCAGACGTTGTCCAGAATTGTTGATGTATTCCCTGGTGAGAATCAGCAACAGATCCGGACTCAGCTTTCTCTTACACTGAACGCAGTCTTTTCTCAGGTTCTGTTACCGAAAATCGGAGGCGGGCTTACTCTTGCAGCAGAAATTATGACCGGATCACCAGCAATTAAATCTCTCATCAGAGAAAATAAAATTCATAACATCAATAATCATATCCAGCTTGGAGCCAGTTCCGGAATGCAGACTCTTAATCAATCCCTTGTATCATTGGTTAGGAATGGATTGATTACAAGAGAAAATGCTCTGAAAGCGACGCATAACACTGAAGATCTGCATAAGTGTCTTATACACGTTTAATCAGTAGGTATATGATTTCTTACAACCTGAATCCAGAGAGTACACCATGTCTACCACAACATTAACACAGAACCAACTCACAAAAATAGCATTGCTTCAATACGACACAGACTTTTCTCATCTGGAAAAGTTTATCCGTTCTGCAGAAAGCAAATATAATATAACTATAAAAAAACAGATACTTTCAATAGCAGATCAGCTTCATTGTGATATTGCGTTGGTGTTTTTCGATTTGAAGGGTGAATTAACTTCATTTAAAAGAGATATAGCCCGGCTAAAGTTTGACAAAAAGGTGGAGAAGGTGATTATTCTGACAGAGGCATCACAAAAGGAGGTTATTGAGCGAAATATCTCAGAACTACCCTGTGATGAGGTCCACTATCTGCCTATGCATACTGATCAGTTCGGGAAAATAATCGCTACCCATATTACCTCTGCCATGATAGCGGATCATAAAAGCAAAGGAGATTTTAACAATGGCTCGATGTCTATTGGTGAAATTCTTGTTCATAATAAAGTAATCAATCCCTCTGAACTCAAAAAGGCCCTTAAGGTCCAGAAAACAAAAGGATCCCGACTGGGAGATATACTCGTGGAACTTGGTTTTATTGATGACGATCAAAAAATCAAATTCCTTTCAAGCCAGCTTGATACTCCTTTGGCCACCCCCAAACAATACTCAGCAGCGGATCTCAACATTGTCTCACTGGTCCCTGAGCACATAGCGAAAATGCATAAATGCATTGCTCTGGAAAAAGAAAATGGTAAGCTAACTGTTGCTATGGTTGATGTTCTCGATCTTCAGTTACTGGATAATCTCAGAGATATCACCGATCTTCAGATCAACCCTATACTGGGCAAGCAAGATGACATAGAAACTTCAATCAAACGATACTATCAGGACATCTCCTCACACAAAGATGCATCTGAACTGATGGCAGATCTTGACTCCAGTGTCGAATATGTTGCCAATAAGCAGGAAGAGATCAATCTTCAGGAGATGGAAGCGGCTGGTGCCGAACTTGGAATTATAAAACTTGTTAACATCATTATTACAAATGCAATCAGAGACAGGGCAAGCGATATCCACCTCGAACCCATGGAGAAAGAGCTGATAATCCGATACCGTATCGATGGCAATCTCAGAAAAGTGATGTCTCCCCCTCACCATTCACACCAGGCAATTATCACACGGATAAAGATCCTTTCCAACCTTGACATAGCGGAGCGAAGACTTCCACAAGATGGCCAAATGACAATTAAACTCGCCCAAAGGGAGGTCGATGTCCGTGTTTCTGTTCTTCCCACGCTATTTGGAGAAAAAGCTGTCTTGCGAATTCTCGATAAGGAGTCTTTCAACAAGAGCATATCAAACCTGGGTTTTACTCCCCGAAATGAAAAAATATTTAAAGAGCAGATAAACAAACCATACGGTATGGTGATTGTAACCGGACCAACCGGAAGTGGGAAATCCACTACCCTTTACAGCGCATTGCAGTGTACTAAAAGTGTTGCCCGCAACATCATCACAGTAGAGGACCCGGTGGAATACCATATGGATGGAATAAATCAGGTTAATGTCAACAGTAAAATTGGACTTACTTTCGCTTCTGCTCTGAGATCAATTTTACGTCAGGATCCCGATATCGTTTTAGTCGGAGAAATAAGGGATGAAGAAACTGCAGATATTGCAATAAAAATGGCTCTTACCGGTCATTTGGTGTTCTCAACCCTGCACACAAATGATGCAGCAAGTTCTGTAGCCCGATTTGTGGATATAGGAATACCCCCTCTTTTACTCGGATCTTCGCTAAACCTTATAATTGCTCAGAGACTTGTAAGAAGAATCTGCACTAAATGCAAATATTCCTATAAACCCGACCCTGAATTGCTCGACACCCTAAATATTTCCCCTCAACCTGCCTTGTCGCTATACAAAGGAGATGGGTGCGTTGTTTGCAACGGAAGTGGCTATATGAGCAGGATCGGGATTTTTGAAATGCTGAAGGTATCAAAGGACATACGAAAACTAATCCTTAGGAATGCATCTACCATGGAAATACAAACGCTGGCTCAAAAGGAAGGTATGCAATCTCTGCGCAAAGCTGGCCTGGAGCTTGCATTCGGCGGTCAAACCACTATAGAGGAGGTTATCGCTGCCACAACTGATATCTGAATCTGCTAATCTCACATACGTTTTGCTGCAGTAAGAAATTATCCACCCTTATTCGAGTCGCTAATGCAAGGTACCCCAACCGTTAGCGACTCGAGTGCGCTCCGCAACAGAAATAAACAGTACAGGTCTGTTTGGTATTTTCTGCTCTTAGACAGGATAAAAACATGAATATGGCGATTATTTAATTTATATTTTAAATTCTGCAACAATTTTCAGAACATATCGGGGCATGTAATCTGTGAGAATACTCAAACCAAAAGCCTATTATCGCACAGCCAGGGGAGTTTTTAGCAATTTAGTTTCAGGTGAACACGCTTATCCTTTCTATGCCTCATTTAAACTCACCTCTCGATGCCATTTTGGATGTCCATTTTGCAATGTCAAAAAAAATCCGATCCCAGATCTTTCAACAGAGGAGATCAAAACCATCCTTGCCAACCTTTCTGAGTCTTCTGTTTTGATGACCAGCTTTGAAGGAGGGGAACCGCTGCTGAGACCAGACATTGAGGAGCTGCTTGATTTCGCCGGGACATGCGACTTTTATCTGCTCTTTACCACAAGTGTTAAAAACCTGACCGATTACCCACTTGAACGTTATGCAAAACACATCGATTTTCTGCATGTCTCTATAGATGAAGGGCATGATAACCTTGAGCTTTTCGAGTCCCTTGACTTTCTGAGTTCGTTGCCTTTGCAAGTTTCTGTGCAAACTGTAGTTACTGCTGACACCATAGACAATTTAGAGCAAAAATTGAAAAAATGCGCTGAGTCCGGTGCCAACATTGTAGTTATTCCTGCTGCACGAATGGACAATGCTCAGGATTGTTTTCCCGACATGAATTTACTTGAGAAAAAACTCAAAGATCTAAGAAAACAATTCCCCAACACGATTCATACTCCTGTTGGTTTTTTTGATGCCTGGAGAAAAGGGAAGTGTTCAAGTGCATCTGTAATTATCGCACCCGATGGAAAACTTTTTTATCCCTGTCACATTCTGGGATCGAAAGGTGCAGATCTTAAACATGAGTCACTCTCCTCATGGGTCAAAACCGAACAAGCTAAACAATTAAGAAACAGAATGAAAGAGTGCGAAAGAAACTGCGGTTGGTACCAGTACTACTCTATTTCTTCATATACATCTTTTGGATCTGTAATCGAATCTTTGAGACCAGTTCTGTTTCCAAAAAAATGATGGTATACTCAATTTCATTTCACAAGCAAGACTTATGTCAGTAATCTGTTTATCAAATTTCAACCAGGGATAAATGATGTTCACACAGAAACCAACTATCGGAGTTGTGGGTGCAAATGAAACCACTTCACAACAACTCCAAAGTGCATTTGAACTTGGAGAACATATTGCTGCACGGGGTGCGTTGCTTGTTTGCGGAGGTAAAGGCGGAATAATGGAAGCCGCAAGCAAAGGGGCAAGTTCAAACAATGGCACCGTAATAGGCATACTCCCCAGCACAGATAAAGCAGAGGCGAACCCCTATGTGACTATTGCAATTCCCACCGGACTCGGTATAGCCAGAAATGCACTTGTTGTGCATTCATCAGATGTATTGATTGCCTTTCCCGGGCTATACGGAACTCTCAGCGAAATAGCCATTGCACTTGCTTTGAAAAAAACCGTAATTTGTATGCCGGGAGCATGGGATTTGAAAAAAATAGCCCCTGTTGACACAGGCATTTTCAAAGAAGCTTCCGATGCAAGGCAGGCAATTGGACTTGCGCTAACTGCCCTGAGCAGCAAGGATAATTCAGAAGATTTCGATCCTAACGCTTTGCCGTTTTAGCATTAATTAAGGTTAAATTAAAGTCAGAGAACAGGCCGGTACCAAATAAGATGCCGGCCTGTTTTGTCCGGACCCCAAGTTGTCACAGATCAATCCTGTGATTCTTTACTTCAGAAGATATAAATGGTGTAAGTGCGTAAGGAATAGATTCAATTGATTCAAATCCACCCGGCACCTCATCCCCATTTCCGGCATATCCCAAATTATTGAAATAAACAGGCTGATTCAGTTTCAATATCCAGAGAAGATAGTCCATATCCTGGCTGAATTCCCCTCTGGAAATACTTTTATTAAGTTCAAGAAAGTACATAAGATCCTCAACCTGCCACTTCAGATGGCTCCCGAAGAGTGAACGGATTAAGTATAGCCGATTCATTTACGCTGATAAATTTCTGAATATGGCCGGAGTCAAAATCCTGAATCCATGCCACCACTTCATTCCCCTCAAAATAACTCCCAGCAATTTCTTCAAAAGTCATAGAATGAAACACCGAGGCAGATAAAATAGCTATCTGTTTGAGTCTCAGTTGTGGAATTGCAACTGTGATGTAGTGATCTATAGCTTCAGTACACACAAGGGACACCCACACGCTTAAACCATTGCATTTAACAAGTTTGCAGGGTGCCCGCGCTTATTTTTTTTAGATCAATACAACAACTGAAATGTTAACGCAGGTAATTACAGAAGAGCCCTTTGGAAGATCTTCGAAGAAACAATATGAAGCTTATTTTCTGATTTTTTGGTCCGCCATTTTTCCCCAACCCTGCTTATTTCCTTGCCTGCCATATCCTTCTTCTGTAGTCAACAAAACAGGCTAGTGACAAAACAGCGACAGAAAATCTTTAATTTACTTTTACACACCTGAAGCCAAGTGCATAATAGCTGTAGTCAGGTGCATTGTGCGTTCTGTAAGCAACTCTTAAAAATGGGGCAATGTTATGCCAGCTGCCCCCGCGCATAACTTTAAACACGCCATCCTCTGGCCCTGTCGGATCATTTTTGACTTCACTGCTATAACCGGCAAACCAATCATTACACCACTCCCAAACATTCCCCGCCATATCATGAAGTCCCCAGGCATTTGGTTTTTTCTCTGCAACAGGCCTGGTTGTCTGAAGAGAATTCTGAATGTACCACACATACTCCTCATCCATTTCATCTCCCCAGAAAAACTGCTCCGTAGCCCCTGCACGGGCAGCAAACTCCCATTCCGCTTCTGTAGGGAGCCTGTACCCCCGCGCCTCATATCTTATGACAAGATTCTCAAGGCTGATTGCCCTGCCGGTGGAATCAAAAAGTGCATCAGTGTAAACATACACAGTATCCAGATTATGCATTTTGCTCCTTGCATTACAGTACAGTACAGCATCATACCAAGTGACCATTTCAACCGGATGACTCATGTTGCCGGCAAAGTGGGATGGATTTCTCCCCATCACCGTCTTGAAATTTTCCTGAGTGACAGGAACCGTATCGATCCAGAAATCATAGGTAAACCTCACCTCATGAGCCGGACCGGTATTCGCATGTACCCTGTTATCACCCATGGTAAAACTGGTCCCTGCAGAACGAATCAAAACCATATTCTCCGGGTCCCTGGTACAACTGTTTAAAAGAAAAACAACTGCAACGGCTGCCAGCACAATGAATGAGTTCTTCCTTTTCTGCATCTAAAAAACCTTTCATCACATGATTCTAAACGGTTGAATGTGTACTACATAAAACTATAACACTCCCCGGAATGTTTCAAACATTATAATATACTGTATCGTGACCATATGTTCAGGATTTCCATACTCCTCTGCCGAAAGCAGTGAAAATTTTTGCAAAAAAAAACAGCCCGGCATACAAACGCTACACCGGACTGAAAAAAAACGGTCCTTAAAAGCCTCTCTCTGATTCAGGTTATGGTAAACTCCAGTTTATCTTTCCATCCCGTTACTTTTACACTTTGCTCCCCTGTCACTTCACCTCCGATAATCATTTTTGACAGAGGAATCTCAATTTCCCGCTGAATAACCCTTTTCAGAGGCCTCGCTCCGTACACCGGATCATACCCCTTTTCCGAAATGAGATCTTTAGCACTGTCTTCAACCTCGAGCCTGAGGTTAAGATCAACTAACCTTTGCTCCAACTGTTTCAACTGAATGGATACGATATCCCTTATATGTTCCCTGCCCAGCGAATGAAAGACAACCACCTCATCAATGCGGTTTAAAAACTCGGGCCTGAACACTTTCCTAAGGTCATCCATAACTTTGTTGCGCATGGTTTCGTATTCCGCTCCCGTATTTTCTGTAATGGCCTGTGACCCTATGTTTGATGTCATAATTATTATAGTGTTTTTGAAACTGACCACCCGGCCCTGACTATCTGTTACCCTTCCGTCATCAAGGATCTGCAGTAGTATATTAAAAACATCGGGATGCGCTTTTTCTATTTCGTCAAACAATATTACAGAATAGGGGCGCCTCCTCACAGCTTCTGTCAACTGCCCGCCTTCTTCATAGCCTACATACCCGGGGGGCGCTCCAACCAAACGGGAAACTGCAAACTTCTCCATATATTCCGACATGTCTATTCTTATCATCGCCCTTTCATCATCAAAGAGATTGAATGCAAGGGAACGGGCCAGTTCTGTTTTACCCACTCCGGTAGGCCCCAGAAAAATAAAGCTTCCGATAGGTCTGTCAGGATCCTTAAGCCCCGCTCTTGCCCTCAGGACAGCATCCGATACAGCATCTACCGCTTCATTCTGACCAACGACTCTCCTGTGAAGATGTTCAGATAGTGTTAGGAGTTTCTCCCTCTCCCCCTGCACAAGCCTGCTTAGTGGAATATTTGTCCAACGGCTGATTATCTCTGCAATATCCTCTTCAGTGACCTCTTCCTTCAACAAACGATTCTCCTCTTCATCTGTCTTAAGTGAGGCTTCTGCTTCATGCTGCCGGGTTTCAAGCTGAGGGATTTTCCCGTGCCGCAACTCCGCAGCCCTGCTAAGGTCATAATCCCTTTCAGCCCTTTCAAGTTCAAATCGCGCTTCATCAATCTGCTCCCGCAGGTGCTGAAGTGTAACGAGTTTGGATTTTTCCGATTCCCATCTGCTTTTGAGCACATTCACAACATCCCTTACATCCCCCAACTGAGCCTGAAGCTTGGAGAGCTTCTCCTTGGACGATTTGTCTCTCTCTTTTTTAAGCCCCTCTATTTCGATTTCAAGCTGCATCTGCCTGCGCATTGCTTCATCCAGTTCAACAGGGCTACTATCCATTTCTGTGCGCAGCTTGGCAGCCGCCTCATCGATAAGATCTATTGCCTTATCGGGCAGAAACCGCTCCGTTATATAACGATCAGAAAGAACCGCAGCTGAAACCAAAGCTGAATCTCTGATCTTTATCCCATGATGTATCTCATATCGTTCCCTTAATCCCCGCAGTATGGAAATTGTATCCTCAACAGAGGGCTCCCCTATCAGCACAGTTTGGAATCTTCGCTCCAGCGCTTTGTCTTTCTCTATATGTTTGCGGTATTCATCGAGGGTGGTTGCACCAATAGCATGCAGTTCCCCTCTGGCAAGCATAGGTTTGAGCATATTTCCCGCATCCATTGCACCTTCTGCTGCACCAGCCCCCACCACAGTATGAAGTTCATCGATAAAAAGAATTGTATTTCCGCTCTCCGCTACCTCTTTGAGCACCGCTTTAAGACGTTCTTCAAACTCCCCCCTGAACTTTGCACCTGCAACCAAGGCCCCAAGATCCAAACTGGCCACCTGACGACTCTTAAGCCCCTCCGGAACATCCCCCTTTACTATCCTTATGGCCAACCCCTCAACTATTGCAGTTTTACCCACGCCTGGATCACCGACCAGTACCGGATTGTTTTTTGTTCTCCTTGAGAGTATCTGCACCGTTCGCCTTATCTCCTCATCCCTTCCAATTACCGGATCAAGTTTTCCCTTTTTAGCAAGTTCAGTTAGATTTCTTGCATATTTTTCCAGTGCTCCAAATGTTGCTTCCGGCTCAGGAGAGGTAACCCGCTGCGCCCCCCGTATTCCCTGAAGAGCCTCAAGTGCGGTGGCAACCGTTATTCCAAGCCGTGAAGCAAAAACCCTGCATTCATCATCCTTATCGATGGAAGAGAGGAAAAGATGCTCCACACTTATATATTCATCCTTCATTCTGCCAGCAAGCCTTTTGGCCTCCGAGAGCACTGCACTCAATGCTCTTGAGGTATAGGTCTGAACTCCTTTTCCAGTTACAGAGGGGTATTTTTTCAAAAGCTCCAGAGCAACACTTTTGGCAGAGTCAACGGGAACAGAAAGTTTATTCAGCAATGCAGGCACTAAGCCATCCCGCTGTCCAACAAGAACAGTGACCAGATGAAGCGGCACAAGTTCCTGATGATTCATCTCAACGGCAAGCTCATGTGCCTCGCTCAGAGCCTGCTGTGATTTGGTTGTAAGTTTTTCAATATCCATAATTATCTCCTTTGTTACTTTTCAACCCACGTCAGAAAAGCAAAAGACATGCCACTTAACAGATCTTCACCTATTTCATTACCACAAAAGAAGTTATGGTAATCACCCGTTACAAAAAACTACAACTGAAAAGCGTTATCGATTCAATATGAAACACACCGTTATCTTTCACTCATATGCAATCTTTTCCCCTTTATGCAACGGGTTTGACACAGTACCAAAGAAGATTTTCTCTTGACCAAAAACCATTTGAAAACATCTGGCTCTTTATGGTACAATCATAATATTCCTTTGAAACTTGCACCGGAAGGTTTAAATTTCTATATTATGGGACTTTTCCGAAACAAAGGATAACATAAAAAAGAGGTATAGAGTATTTATGGAAAAAACCAATTTTCTCCCAGATGATAGCTCTCTGGCGCTGTATCTCAAGGGTATCGGGAAAAATCGGACACTGACTTTGGAGGAGGAATCTAAACTTGCAGTCAGAATTCGTAATGATGATCGCAAAGCGCTTGAAACACTGGTGAAAGCGAATCTTAGATTTGTTGTCAGTGTAGCCAGAAATTATCAAAACCAGGGACTGCCCTTGAGTGATCTTATCAATGAAGGGAATCTCGGGCTTATCAGAGCCGCCAAGAGGTTTGATGAAAAGAAAAACTTTAAATTCATCTCTTATGCCGTATGGTGGATCAGACAAGCGATACTTCAGGCCCTGGCAGAACAGTCCAGGATCATAAAGCTGCCACTCAACAGGGTTGGTACAATCCACAAAATCGGTAAAACCCAAAGCAGACTGGAACAAAAATTCAGACGTATGCCCGGCACCGAAGAGATCGCAAATGAACTTTCCATAGACGAATCAGAGGTACAGGAAACCGTCAAGATAGGCAATTCCCATATGTCTTTGGATGCACCACTCCAGAGCGGAGAGGATTCAAAACTTTTAGACCTTCTGAGAGATGACAGACAGGAACTTCCCGATGAGGAACTGATGGGGTTATCTCTCCATGAAGAGATAAACAAAACTCTTGACACTCTCAACGAGCGGGAAAAGGAAGTTGTCAGACTCTATTTCGGCATAGGCGAGGAAACATCACACACACTTGAAGAGATAGGGGTAAGATTCAATCTCACAAGGGAGCGAGCCCGCCAGATTAAAGAAAAAGCACTGAAACGACTCAAACACTCCTCCCGAAGCAAAAGACTCTTAGCCTACAGGAGATAATTACAATCCTAATCTCTGTGTAAGCAAAACAGGCTTATGAGGGAAAACGATGCCTTCATTCCCCATAAGCCTCTTAGTCTACCGGAAAATCCCCTTTCCTCATGAGTGATTAATCGAATTCATTTAAATTATATTACCACCTCCGGCCCGGTTTGGGACCATTTGCGTGATTTGAATTTCGATGGAATATGCAGATGACTGCAAACACAAAAACGGCCTTGATTCATTTCAATCAAGGCCGTTTTAAGTTTGATTACCCGACTGATCAGGCCGGGTAATTTACAGTTATTTGAAATCAGAAGAATTACTGATTCTCTTCACCGGAAGAACCCTCAGCTGCCGAATCCTCTTCGGACTGGGCCTGCTCAGCTTCATCCTGATCAGGTAATGATTCGACCGGATCTACCGAAACAATATCCTCAGCCTCCTCGACTTCCCCTTTCTCACACAGAGCGATATCGATAACTCTGTCGTCCTTATCGAGGTTAATCAGTCTGATTCCCTGGGTATTTCTTCCGATAGTGGAGATCTTATTGACATCCACACGGATTATGATGCCGTTTCTTGTTATGATCATCAGATCATTATCACCATAAACATTTTTGAGAGAAACAACAGAGCCGTTCTTTTCGGTTACCTTGATATTAATAATACCGCTACCGCCCCTGTTGGTTTTTCTGTATTCTGTAACGGGTGTGCGTTTACCGTATCCGTTATCCGTTACACTCAAAACCTCATGTTCCTCATCAGCAATGATCATCGATACAACCTTATCATCATTTTTCAGCGTGATTCCTTTCACACCGCGGGTATTTCTTCCAAGTTCTCTTGCAGCACTTTCATGGAATCGAACAGCCTGTCCAAACCTGGTACCCAGTATGACATCATTTTTTCCGTTTGTCACCTTACACTCAATAAGCGAATCACCCTCATCGAGGTTGATTGCATTGATTCCGCCCTTTCGGATATTACTGTATGAGGAGAGGGGCTGTTTATTTATAACACCCTGCTCTGTGGCAGTTATGATAAAATGTTCGTTATCAAACTCCCGTACAGAAACAAATGCGGCAATCTTCTCCTCCGGACGCAGATTGAGGAGATTAACAATCGGTTTACCTCTTGAGTTTCTTCCAGCTTCGGGGATTCTGTACACTTTTAGCCAATGACAGCGCCCCTGATTTGTAAAGAACAATATATATGCATGGGTCGAAGCCACAAACAGAGATGATATGAAGTCATTTTCCTTGGATTCCATACCCTTGACACCTCTGCCCCCGCGGCCCTGTGCCCTGTAGGTGGTTGCAGCGGTTCTCTTTATGTACCCATCCCGGGTCATAGTGACAACCATATCCTCTTCAGCGATAAGGTCTTCGATATCAACATCACTTGTAGCATCCAGGATTTCCGTTCTTCTTGGATCCCCAAAGCGTGCCTTGATATCAGTGAGCTCATCTTTGATTATCTGCATTCGCCTTTCACGGCTTGCAAGTATAGCTTCAAGATCGGCGATCTGAATCATGAGTTCGTTGTACTCTTTTTCAATTTTATCGCGCTCAAGACCGGTAAGACGCTGAAGTCTCATCTCAAGAATCGCCTTGGCCTGAATTTCTGAGAGTCCAAAGTTCTCCATAAGCTTTGAGTGCGCTTCGTCAGGAGATGCAGATCCTCTTATGAGAGCTACAATTTCATCAATGTGATCGAGTGCAATACGCAGCCCCTCAAGAATGTGAGCTCTGGCTTTAGCTTTTTTAAGCTCAAATTCAGTGCGGCGAACAACCACAGTATGACGATGGTCGATAAAGTGAGAGATAATCTCCTTTAAGGGGAGGAGTTTGGGCTGTCTGTCGACAAGCGCCAGATTTATAATGCCGAATGTAGTCTGAAGATAAGTGAATTTGTAAAGTTTATTGAGGACAACATCAGCATAGTCATCCCTTTTCACTCCCACCACTATGCGCATTCCCCTGCGGTCAGACTCATCCCTGATGAATGAGATTCCCTCTATGGTTTTGTGTCTGACAAGATCAGCCATTTTTTCAAGCAGGTTTGATTTGTTTACCATGTAGGGGATTTCGGTGATTACTATCTCTTCCCTGTCATTTGCCAGTTTTTGAACCTCTGCCCTGGCCCGAATCACCACTTTTCCTCTTCCGGTACGGTAAGCTTCATAAATGCCGCTACGCCCGTAGATAACTCCTCCAGTAGGGAAGTCGGGACCGGGCAGGACCTGGAAAAGATCCTCTACTTCTACATCCGGATTGTCAATGCAGAGCAAAACTGCATCCACCACTTCGCTTAAATTATGGGGAGCCATATTGGTAGCCATACCAACAGCAATACCGGTGGTACCGTTGAGCAGCAGAAAAGGAAGCTTTGCAGGCAGTACAAACGGCTCTTCCATCGAATCATCATAGTTGGGTACGAAATCGACGGTTTCTTTATCCAGATCAGAGAGCATCTCCTCAGCCATTGCAGTCATGCGACACTCGGTGTAACGCATCGCTGCAGGTGGATCCCCGTCGATCGAACCGAAGTTACCCTGTCCCTTTACCATCGGATAACGCATGGAGAAGTCCTGCGCCATGCGCACCAGTGAATCGTAAACAGCACTGTCGCCATGGGGATGGTATTTACCAATAACATCTCCCACTACGCGGGCACACTTCTTTGGCTGCTTGTTATGCTGAAGACCTAACTCTTCCATCCCAAACATCACACGCCGATGCACGGGTTTAAGCCCGTCCCTGACATCAGGAAGCGCCCTGGAGGTGATCATGCTCATAGAGTAGTCGAGATAAGACTTCTGCATCTCATCTTCTATGAACACCGACTGTGTTTTTACATTTTCATTCATGAAAACTAACCCTTTATTAACTTTCGTTATCTTCCAGCCATCGCAAATGAGGCAATGCTCCGTGAGCGGTAGAATCGAAAGTAAGCGGTGTAATAGTGATAAATTTATTCATAAGTGCTCTGGAATCGTATGTATCCCAGGGTTCAATGTTCTTTTTTTCTCCGTAAACCAGATATCCCTCTTTGGTGGCATGAGACTCTATCTCCACCTTCTCATACCGGTCATCGAAAAATGCCATACTCTGCCAGGTAACTCTGGTACCCCTGGCTTCTTCAGGACTGCATGGAGGAAAGTTAACGTTGTAAAACACCTTACTCTCTTTTATCAGATCCTTCTGAGAGGTGATGTCTCGTACCATGGAAGGGACTTTCTTTGCATACTCTTCAGCGTGTTCCGCACTCTCCTGACATACCGAGAAAGCGATGCTTGGAATGTTCCAGAACGCACCCTCCCTGGCGGCTGCCACGGTTCCGGAATAGAAGGCTGAAAGCCCTGAATTTTCCCCTATGTTCATACCGGAGATAACAAGATCGGGTTGACTTGGAAGAAGATAGCTGATTGCGAATTTCACACAGTCTGCGGGCGATCCACTGACTGCGAAGCCGGGCATTTCCTTATCCTCCCCGAATTTTCGGTAGTGAAGCGGGTTATGAAAGGTGAAAGCATGTCCGGCTCCGCTATGCTCCTTTTCCGGCGCCACGACCACGACCTCATACTCCTCACACAAAACATCATAGAGGAGCTTGATCCCGGGAGCAAAAAACCCGTCATCATTTGTCAGTAATATTGTTTGTTTTGCAGTCATTACGTTTTACTATTCCTCTCAACTTCTTTTATACCGTTTCCATCCGGGGCGTTCCCTTATGGTTTTATACGTCGAGATTTTTCACCTTTTTGGCGTTATCTTCAATAAAACGCCTTCGGGGCTCAACCTCTTCACCCATAAGCATTGTAAAGATCCGGTCTGCTTCAACCACATCCTCAAGCTTAACCTGCAGAAGCCGTCTGGAGTCTGGATTCATGGTGGTTTCAGCCAGCTGATCAGGGTTCATTTCACCAAGACCCTTATAGCGCTGAAGACTGATGCTTCTTTTATCGGTCCACTCTTTCAGAACCTCTTCCTTGCCCTGCTCGGTATAGACATACCGCTCCTCTTTCCCTGACTTGATTTTGTAAAGAGGTGGCTGAGCGATATATACATTTCCGTTTTCCACCAGTCCCGGCATGTGACGGAAAAGGAATGTCAAAAGAAGCGTGCGGATATGTGAGCCGTCAACATCGGCGTCAGTCATTATTATGACCTTGTTGTAACGCAGCTTTGAGATGTTGAACCCGTCCTCTTCTTCAGATGAGCCAAATCCTGTGCCCAGGGCCTGCACGATAATCTGTATTTCCTCATGTGATATAACTTTATCTATCCGGGCCTTTTCAACATTCAGTATTTTACCTTTGAGAGGCAGTATAGCCTGAAATGTACGGTCACGCCCCATCTTTGCACTTCCACCCGCACTGTCTCCCTCAACAAGAAAGATCTCACATTTTGTTGGATCGTGTTCCTGACAATCCGCCAGTTTCCCCGGCAGCCCTCCGCCATCCATAACAGTTTTTCGTCTGGCAAGAAGTCGGGCTCTGCGTGCAGCTTCACGGGCGATCGCGGAATTCACACACTTATCCACAATCTTTTTTGCCACTGAAGGATTTTCCTCCAGGAATTCACCAAGCATCTCAGAAACCGCCGCTTCCACAAAACCCATTATCTCAGAATTACCCAGTTTCGCTTTGGTCTGCCCCTCAAACTGGGGATTGGAGAGTTTGACACTGACCACAGCGGTAAGTCCTTCCCTGAGGTCCTCTCCCTTTATCTCAACTTTATTGTTGTTTTTGAGGAGGTTGTTTTTTGAGATATAACTGTTTATGGAACGGGTAAGCCCCTTTTTAAATCCGGAGAGATGAGTACCTCCGTCAACGGTATTGATGTTGTTTGCAAATGAAAATATATTCTCATTAAAAGAGTCATTGTACTGCATTGCGATTTCAATCTCTGCTCCGTTTTTGTCATGACAGAAACAGATCGGGTCCGGATGCAGGGGAGTCTTGTTCTCGTCAAGAAAAACGATAAAGGATGACAAGCCGCCCGGATAGCAGAATTCGTGAAATTTATCCTCTTCACGTTCATCTGCGATTGTTATATTGATCCCCTTGTTAAGAAACGCAAGTTCACGAAGCCTTTTTGAAAGAATATCAAAACTGTACTCAGTGGTTTCGAAAATATCAGGATCAGGATGAAAAGTGACCTTTGTGCCCCGGTTTTCAGTAGTCCCGATCTCCTTTACATCACCATCCGCCACACCTCTCCTGAACTCAAGGTGATACTCTTTCCCTTCACGGCAAACGTTCACTTTCAGAAACACCGAAAGTGCATTTACACAGGAAACACCCACACCATGTAGCCCCCCGGACACCTTGTAGGAGGAGTTGTCAAATTTACCCCCAGCATGAAGAGTGGTCATGACAAGCTGCAGTGCCGACATGTTCTCTTCCTCATGAAAGTCAACCGGAATTCCACGTCCGTTATCGGAAACTGTGATTGAATTGTCCTTGTGGATAATGACTTCTATCTTGGTACAAAAACCTGCCAGTGCCTCGTCAATGGAATTGTCCACCACCTCATAAACCAGATGATGAAGTCCGGGTGAGCCGGTACTTCCTATGTACATTGCAGGACGTTTACGAACCGCATCCAGCCCCTTAAGGGTCTTAATGTTATCGGCGGTGTATTGCTGTTGACTCATATTTTACTCCATACCGGAAGTGAGAACGGACTGTCCCATTTCCCAATCAATAGAAAATTATTTCTTTAATACTGTCACATCCTGTTTCCCGCCTGATAGTATCCAAAAGCTGCTCTTTAAGATACACAAGCTCCTGTCGCCAGGAAGCGGAAAACACCTTCACATATAATCTGCCGTCTTCAACACGGTTGCATTCAGTTTCTTTGGCTATACGCTCCCCTACCACACCACTCCAGCGTGATACCACTTCATACTCCCTGCATATGGTTGCGTAGCCTCGCTCCTGAAGAATCGACTCCAGAATATTGCCCAACTTCTCGGGCTGCTTTTTTTTCCTTCTCACCGGACCTCCACGTTCCCGTCCGAAACAACACAGTTAAGCACCGATTTACCAAGCGTAATATCAAGCCGCGGCGTTGCAATAAACACCTGCCCCTTACCCTCAATAAGAGGATACACTCTTGATGTGCGCCCTGTATCAAGCTCAGACACCGCATCGTCAATAAGGAAAATCATACTTTGATGTCTGTGGCGCTCGATCAAAAGCACAGAGGCGAGTTTAAGAGAAAGAACAAATGAACGACATTGACCCTGCGATCCGAAAGTCCTGGCAAGCCTTTTATCAAGCAAAAAACGCAGCTCATCCCGGTGTGGTCCTGAAGAGGAAAAACCTACCTCAATATCCCTTCTCCTCCGCTGTGCTAAAAAAGAATAAAATACATTTTTCCACTCTTTTTTACTACTACAATCAATTTTGCAGCGTGGTTCATACTGCAGGTCGGCCGATTCTCTTCCGCCGCTTATTTCCCTGTAGAAATCCCCCAGCAGCGGAATCAACTCCTCAACCACCCTTTGGCGCCAGAACACAAGCTCCGCTCCGCTTTGAGCCATCTGCTCTTCATATATCTCATACTGAAGCGGCTCCCAAACTTTCCCCATAAGACTGTTGCGGCTCAGCATACTGCGTCTGTAACGGGCAAGCGCCTCAAAATACCCCCTGTCGATCTGAGATATGAGCATATCCAGAAACCGCCGTCTTGTCTCAGGGGGACCATACACAAGCTCAAGATCATCCGTTCCAAACGACACCACCGGCCTCTCTCCAAACCACTCAGAGAAACTCCCCAGCGGTTTGTCGTTTATTTTCATCGATACCCGCCTGTCACGGTCAAAACCCAGCGAAGCCTTCACCCTGGCCCCATCCTCGTAATTAAAACACCCTTCTGCAAAAGCACTCTTTTCTTCATGATTGATCATCGTCTTTCTCGCCGCACCGCGTTGTGAACGACCGGTGCACAAAAGATGAATGCTCTCAAGAAGATTTGTTTTACCCGAGCCGTTGAGCCCCTCAAAGAGAGCCCCGCCACAAGGTATTTCAAGAGAAAGGTCCCTGTAGTTTCGAAAATTTATAAGGCGAAGAAAATCAAGATGCATAGTTGAAATATACTATATAATATTGTATAATGATATTACGATGTAACATCAAATATGTTTTAGCCCACCATTTTTTTTCGTTTTGGTATTGCACCGTTTAGATTTGTTCACACTCAAACAGATTATTTCACTTAAATTGTGCTGTTTTGAAATTCATAATTATATTATATATTGTTATTGTGCAGTAATCCCTAAACCAGAGCATATGGATATGTATTCAAAATTGTTCCGCTCAAAACGGCCAACAGGCTGTGGAGTTTACCGCTTAAACAGTGGTGGATTCACTCTTATTGAGGTAGTTGTGGCTGTCGTCGTGTTGGGGATAATTGGAACACTAATCACAATTAACTGGGCCGGATTCATTAGATATCAAAACCTTCGCAAAGAAGCATTCAGTTTGTTGCAGGAGCTCAACAGCCTGAAATCAAGAGCCATCAGCGATAATCTACCCTATTTTGTCACATTTGATTTAACCAACAATCAATATACTGTCCTGAGGGGAACCGCTGAAAACAGCAATACTTTGGATGGTGCTACTGAGCTTTACCGGAAAAATCTTGGTGACAACGTGTCATTTGGGGACGCTCCAGCTATTGGTACTCTGGCAGACGAATTAGCTTCCAAGAACTGGGGCTCCGAAAACGGATTCCTGACAATCAGACCAACCAACTTAAACTCATTCGATACCGGGTACATATATCTGACCAGAAACAACAGAGGTTTTATCATTATTAAACGCGGCAACATAAATCCCCTCCAAATTTTTTCGCGGGATGGTAATCAATGGACAGAAATGTAGATAACAATAGCGGGTTCACTATTGTGGAGATTATAATAAGCCTTCTGCTTATTTCGCTGGCGCTTATTGCGATTGCGTCAGTTTTCCCCCGCATCACCCAGAGTCAGATGATTATAAGAGAGGTTGAAGAAGCACATGTGATTGCAAATGATGCACTGCTTCAACTCTTCCAAGAATCAGAAAACTCCCCTTTTGACAACGAAACAAATGAAGAAATGGATCCCGTGGTAGTAAATAATATTACATTTACCCCCTCCTACATAATCGAGGAGGAAGATTTTGTCAAAAGGGCCGTCGTGACAGTGAGGTGGAGAAAAATGGGCAATGACCATGAAGTAACATTGTTGGGAGTTGTACGATGAATAAAAAAGGTATGACACTGCTTGAGCTCGTAGTATATCTGGCATTAGCAGCTTTTCTGCTCACTCCCGTTGTGATGCTGGTACAGCGTTCATCTCTCTTTATGGCTAAGGACAGTACGGTCGCTTCACTGCGAACCACAGGTAAAGAAATTTTGCAAATCCTATACGATGATATCAAAAATACCGGATATAAAACCTTCTCCGATGGTAACCTCAACAATCTGGGGACCGATTTTAATGTGATCATCGACGAGAATGACTCTTCGTCCTTTGTTTACACTGCAGGTGATCCCTTTGATCAGCTTACAATTTTAAAGGGAAGGCTGAACAAAAACCGTCAGTGGCTGGGTATTGACACTATTGGATATTTTGTTGAAAACAACGTGCTGAGAAGAGTGCAAGCAGGAACAGACACTGACACCCAGGATATTGCATTTAATGTGGAAGCGCTGCAGTTTCGATTTTCTCCAGATATGGTAACCTGGTCCAGTGAAGATGAAGAACCAACCATAGAAGAAAAGGAAAGTACCAGATTTATTAGAATTTTCCTGCTTTTAAACAGTCAAAGAACACTTGCACAAAGAGGACAAGTCACCTACAATCTGGGCGGTCTTCAAATTGAACCTGAAGATAATATGGTCAGGGAACTTTACAGTATAACGATACCGGTGATCAATAACGGGAGGTTTTTTATTCCAGATCAAAATGATCAGAATAACCAAAATGATCAGAATAACCAAAACGAGAACATGGTCAACCTTACTGTTCATAATGGAGAGGGAGACGGAACTTTCCTTCCTGGCACAGAAGTAAATATCACCGCAAACCAGCCTGAGGCAGGGCAAGAGTTTACACAATGGAGAGGAAGTAATGCCATTACTGATACATTATCACCTAACACAACCATCAGAATGGGAAATGCGAGTGTAGTTGTAACTGCGATCTTTGACAACACTGACAATAATCCGCCTCAATGGAACAACGGTACAGTAATTCCTAATAATGGAGATAGGTTTATTTGGGCTGGGCGCCTATGGGAAGCACAAAACAATCCTGGCAGATGGGATGGACCCCCAAATTCTGCAGGGGACAGTTGGTTTTGGATCGATCGCGGACCTCATTGATCATTACAATGTATCAGGTTACCAGATCATTTTCAGTTTACCTGTTTTTTTGTAAATCGCAGTCAATCAGCAAGGATGGTAATATATGTTACTGCAAATTATAAACGGCAAAAGAGGTTCTACCATAGTAGGTGTTTTGGCCGCTGTTGTCTTTATCGGAATAGTAACAACACTTATGGTTAGCATCACACAAAGCCAATCACAGGCTACAAGCGGTTTTACTGCGGCTAAAACCGCTAATGTGACCAGCTCCGCTGCACTGAGGATCGCAGAATCTTTCCTCACAACCGAACAGGGATTCAATACTCTTCTAAACTTTACCGGAGAAGAAGTGATTGAAAATGGTAACCTGGGAAACAACCAGAGATATGAAATCAGGCTGTTGGATTTTAACCCTGTTACATTTTTTGCAAAGATTGAAGCAAGGGGAAGAGGAAGAGGCGCAGGAATGCGACGCACTGTTGGTGTGTATCTGATAGACAATATTGAGAGACAACGGCTTGACAATCAGTTTCAGGATGCACTCCATGTAAGGTCGGACAATTTTGAGACCAATAGCCCAATGGGCATCAATGGAAACACCTATTTTGGAGGCAGCGGTAATTTCAATGTAGATGCAAGTACTATAAATGGTAATTTTGTGTGGGTGGACGATAACCCGGGAACTGATGGTTTACGCCAACTCAATCAAGGGATTACCGTTTTGGGCAATGCTTATTTTGATGTCCCAAATCTTGATCTAAACAACAACCCGATCAACGTTTTTGGTAACATTGGATTCGAAAGACCATTTGGGAATCTTAACAGTGACATAGATGTAATAGGAGGCAATGCCTATTTCAGAGGTACAGATAATGGTTTTATTACAACAGCAAATCACGTACCCGGCAATATCAATATGAATGGAGGTGAGGTATTTACGCCTAACAATGCTCCATTCCATGAGCAAGGTATCGGTGATGTTATAAACGGTTTTGAAACGGTGAGAAATGATCTTCCAGAAGACCTCAGGGCTTTATTACTCCCACCACCTCTGGTAGCCCCTACTCTTGGGGATTTAACTGAAATTGAGGATATTGCGCAGAATACCTCTGGACTACCGGGTAACTGGAATGGGGACCATTTGCAAGGGCTGTTTGATGACAACACTATTCCAAGAACCCCGGAAGGGTATATCGTTGTGCGAGTAGATCAGGCCAAAAGGGGGTGGTGGGATGGTGGTGGCACTTTTGACGGAAGGTTAATACTACTGGTTGATGAAGACTTAGATTTCGGCGGCGGAGGCATGTTCCAAAGCGGGCCAAATGCAAACACCCTTATGATTGTAAGAAATGGTGCCAACGTATCAAATATGGCAAGAAATGACGGTCTTAATTTCAGGGGATTGATCTACACCAATAACGGAACAATCGATTACATAGGATCAGCCCAATCTGAAACCAATATCGAAGGTGCAATCTATTGTATGCAGGTAACAGACCGGTTTAGAACTCAGGGGGGCAGCAATGTCAACATTAATTTCAACCCCGATATACTTCAGGATATTTCTAACCTTGGTATCTTTGGTAATCTTGATGATCAGACAGATGATAATCGTATTGAGATAATTGATAATGAGATGGGTGGTGCTATCCCGATTCTCATTTCCGAATACCAGTACTAACAAAACCTCCAATTATTTACATTTCTGTCTCCTGGTACACTTTAGTTTTAGTACTGGGAGTTTTTTTTACGAAAATATCAGATACTGAGCTATACACAGATGGAAATGAACACGGTCAGTTTCATTTGGAAGTGAGTCGTGGTCTGAGAGGTTGAGGTTGGTTAAAGTTTGGGGACAGAGTTGCGTTTTTTTTGGGGGGGGGGGAGAGACTGTTTTGTTGATTGGGTCTCTGGTTTTGGGGACAGAGTTGCTCTATTTCAAAACAACTACCAAACTCAAACGACGTATTCTAATAAGGACAAAGTAAATCTGGTAGCATGGATGCCTTACGGCGGGGTGAACTGTTTTTCTGATTGGTCTCTGATTTTGGGGACAGAGTTGCTCTATTTCCACGATATAAACTGCCAGGGTGAACTGTTTTGTGAGATTGTCTCATATTTTATTCGTTATTGGTCGATTTAACAGAAATTGCCTCCAGTCTCACACAATTGACCACCCAATCTCAAGTTAGAAATTCAAGGGCTTTCTTCTCTCCATAATTTTACCTGTCGATTAGTTGCCTGTTTTTTAGGGCTGTTTTGCTTTTTTGCTTCCATTTGTAGACGTGGATTTAAGTTTTTAAATTGGGGACAGAGTTGCTTGTTTTGGGGAGGGACTGTTTTGTTGATTTGGTCTGATTTTGGAGACAGAGTTGCTCTATTCCATGATACAAACTGACTGGGTGAACTATTTTGTGAGATTGGCTCATATTTTATTCGTTATTGGTCGATTTAACAGAAATTCCCCCCAGGCTCACACAATTGACCACCCAATTTCAAGTTAGATATTCAAGGTTTTCTTCTCTCCATAAACTCACCAGTTGATTAGTTGCTGTTTTTTTTAGGTCTGTTTTGCTTTTTTGCTTTTTTGCTTTCACTTGTAGACGGGGATTTAAGGTTTAAAATTTGGGGACAGAGTTGCTTTTTTTGGGGGTTAATACCCAGCGGATTCAGAAGGGACGGAGTTGCTTGCCTTCTTCCTTATGGATTGTTTAAAAAATTCTTTACAATGTTCACAGTAAAGAATATATTCTCGTTATGCCCAGAGAACCCCGCATTTCTCTTCCCGGGCACATACATCATGTGATGTCACATGCTGTAGAGGGAATCGATTTTTTCCGAGATGAAGGGGATATGGAGTATCTGCTCAACAAAATGGGCAAGGTGCTAAAGGAAAGCGATTGTGAATGTTACGGTTTTGCCCTGATGGGAAATCACTTCCACTTCATTTTGCGCCCTAACTCAATTTCACTATCCAATATTATGCAAAGGGTAAATGGATCTTTTGCCACCTATTATAATCGCAAATATCAGCGTAAAGGGTATGTATACAGAGAACGCTTTAAATCTGTTTTAGCTCAAGAGTACTATTATATAAGAGAATTAATAAGATATGTTCACCTAAACCCTCTGCGTGCAAACGTTTGTACAAGTTTTCCAGAGTTGGCTCATTATGCCTGGTCTGGGCACGCCTGTGTAATGGGACACCAAAAACGTGACTGGGTATCTGTCGAAAACATACTTGCTAAATTCAGCAATGAATTTCAACAGGCCCGTGAATTGTATTTGGAATGGATGGTTAAAGGAAATGGTGTCAATGCGGATATATGGAACAGTAGAGGTCTTTTTGCCCCAGCTAATGAGGAAGATGTGAAACTATTCAATGACAAGCGGGTTAAAGGCGATGCTGAATATGTTCGCAGTGCTTTGGAACATGTAAAAAAGACCAAAGACGTTTTGATTAAGAATATAATGAACCGTCCTGAATTACCAGATTTGCTAAATATTTTCTGCAAGCGGATAAAAATTCCACCAGAGACCATTTTTAAGACGGGTCAAAAAGGAAAGTGTGGGATTACTTATGCACGTTCTGATTTTTGCAAACAAGCAGTATACAAATATGGTTACACTTTGGCTAAAACAGCTGATTTTCTTGGCATTAATGCAAGTTCTGTACTAAGACTTCTGCGAAGAAACCAGCAAATCCTTCCTAACCTTTAGAATCTACAGTTTTCATCGATGCTTTCAATTATTCACCACTTTTGTCCCCTGGATCCTTCTTTTTTGAGGATTTCTGTTTAGCAGGAGTCTGAAATTTGTAAATATTGCAACTCCCCCCCCTACCATCCTTTCTACGAATTGTCCGGACTTCGCTTTCCAATCAAGTTAATGCGCAACTCCGTCCCTTATTCACACAGAATACACAGCTTCACTTTTCCAATTATTCACACTATTTCGACCCAAAACCCTTCTTTTTTGAGGAATTCTGTTATAGCAGGAGTCTAAAATTTTGTGAAATATTGCAACTCCGTCCCCCACCATCCTCTCTACCAATTCCCGGATTTCGCTTTCCAATCTAGTGAATGCCTGTCCCAAATAAGTAACTTCTGTGCAACTCCGTCCCCTAACTTTTGTCCCCAACCTATGTCCGGATCTCGTATGCGCAACTCCGTCCCCACCACTCACACCAAAAACCTCCTCCCCCCCCTTGCAATATGATATTTTATAAATAGAATCTCTCTTTATCATTACTAACCAGGCTTTTTTGATGAGAAAAAAAATTCTTCTTACTGGCGGCGGAACTGCAGGTCATGTTACCCCTAATCTTGCATTGTTAAATCTCCTTCGTAAAAACTCTTTTGAGATCCATTACGCAGGAACAAAAAAGGGGATCGAACACACACTTGTAAAAAGGGCAGGTATTCCCTATCACTCTATTAAGGCTGGTAAGCTCAGACGCTATTTCGACCTCAAAAACTTCACCGACATTTTCAACGTCGCCCTTGGCCTTCTTCAATCCATTTTGCTTATGATCCGGTTGAGGCCCAACGTCGTATTCAGTAAGGGAGGGTTTGTTTCTTGTCCGGTGGTATGGGCTGCATGGCTCTTTAGAGTGCCGGCTGTAATTCATGAATCAGATATCTCACCCGGTCTTGCCAATAAACTCTCAGCGCGTTTTGCAAAAAAGATCTGCTTCAGCTTTCCCGAAACTGCCAGGTATATACCATCCTCCAAAGGTGTGCAAACTGGTCTTCCTGTAAGAGAAAACCTTCTGAGCGGATCTGCAAGGCAGGGAAAGGAGATATGTGGGTTTGGTGAGGATAAACCGGTGTTGCTCATAATCGGTGGAAGCCAGGGATCGCAATTCATAAATTCAACCATCCGCTCATCTCTTGACATACTTCTAAAAGATTTCTTCATATGCCATATATGCGGCAAAGGCGCTCTTATCGAAAATCCTCCAAAGGGATATTGTCAGTTTGAGTATGTAAACGAAGAGCTTTCACACATTTTTGCTATGGCTGATGTTGTTATATCACGTTCAGGTGCGACCACGCTTTTTGAATTACTGGAACTGAAAAAACCAAACCTTCTCGTCCCACTCTCTACGGGTGCGAGTCGGGGGGATCAGATCCTGAACGCCCAATCATTTCAAAACCAGGGTTACAGCACAGTACTCTTACAGGAAAATCTTACATCAGAATCGTTAATCAGTGGTGTGAAGGAGCTGTTTAAAAACCGGGAAACTTATATAAATGCTATGGAGCAAAGCGGAACAGCAGATTCCCGTCAGCTGGTAACAGAACAGATACTATCTATTGTTAAATAATTAACGCGGGTCAGAGTTTTATTTCAAATCCGGCCCCAACAGCAAAGCAACAAATCGATGGATCAAGCTGGTGTATCAACTCTTTTGCCTTATTGGTGAAAAGATCCATCTCTTCATCTGTTCTTCTGGCATTGATGTGAAAAAGCCCCAGCCTTGAGACCTTGGACTCTACTGCAAGTTTAACAGTATCGCTGTATAATGAATGGCCCCATCCCTTAAACCGTTCATACTCCTTTTCGTTGAACTCTGCATCATGGAAAAGCAGATCTGCACCCCTGCAGAAGTCAACATATGATGAAAACCCCTCACCACAGGGATGATTAAACCCAAGCTCATTGTCGGTTATAAACACAAAGGATTTACCGGATTCTTCAAACCTGTAACCGACCCCCCCATTGGGGTGATTAAGATGAACCGGAGATATTTTAATTGATCCTATTGTAAATGGTTTCAGTTCAATATCGATAAATGACATTTTTGCACTCAGGGATGAAAACCGTTCGGGAAACAATGGATCTCTCATCACATTTTCCAAAACCGTTTTAAACGGCCCAATTGATGTAGGATAGCCGAAAATGTTTACTATTTTTTCTTCATTGTACAATGGTGTAAAGAATGGGAAACCCAGAATGTGATCAAGGTGTGCATGTGTAAATAGAAGATTGATAGTTGAAGCATTCGCTGCAGAACCATTCAGGGAGCGAATTCCACTTCCGGCATCAACTATAACCAGATCCCCGCTATCTGCTGTTATTTCAATACAGGTGGTATCCCCCCCATATTTTAAAAATTCACAACCGCTTACCGGAAGTCCGCCTCTTGCTCCCAGACAACGAATAAACATATCACTCTCTCTACCTGTTTAAGTAAACCAACCATTTCTGCCTCTGCTTAACATGTGAAACCAAGGCTGATATCTCGTTTTGTAAATATAAGATTTGTGTCAAAAGAAAAATAGCCGAACAGAAAAAAAACACCAGTTTCTGTCCCTTTTTGCTTAAAACTGTGATTTAATCAAAAAACTTTTACCCATTTTGAAGGAATTGTTGTACTATATTAGTATAGTAACAGAAACTATATTACCTGACCATTATCTTCAGGGAATTTGTATTTTTGTTCTGACATAGAAAATCATGCAGTTTAAAAACCAACAGAATCTCTTAGAACCCACTCACAAGGACTGATTACATGAGATTGAAAACCGTTGCAATGCTCCTGATCTTCTTAAGCTCAGCTACCCTTGCTGAAGTAGTACTTCATGTAAATTTCAACAACCATCCCGATGGGCCCTATACACGCGAAATGGCTGAAGCCGACTTCCCTGATGCTTTCTGGTATAATGGAATGGAAGATGGAAGAGGGGAAATAGTTTCCGGAGTAAGCCCCTATGGGCAGGCCCTGAGAATGCTATACCCGGCAAACACCCATGGCCCTCACGAGAATGCTCTCCAGATAAAAGCGCAGCTGGAAAAAGCAGTGGATACTGCATGGGTCAGCTACATGGTAAAATTCGGAGACAATTTCGATTTTGTAAGAGGAGGGAAACTACCGGGACTGTGCGGTGCAGATTGTATCACCGGTGGAAACAGACCTGATGGTTACAACGGCTGGAGTGCACGAATCATGTGGCGCAGGGAAGGGAATGTGGTGCAGTATATGTACGTTCCGGAAAATGTCGGAAGGGATTTCCCCTGGGATAAATCACTTCCCCAGAAAAGATTTATTCCCGGCCAGTGGCACCAGGTGGTAACAAAGATTATAATGAACACACCGGGAGAGTACAATGGTGTGGTACGTTCATGGCTTGATGGTGAACTTGCGCTCGACAGCACAAGTGTAAAATTCAGAAACACCGATGAATTAAAAATTGATCAGTTTTATATCTCCACGTTCTTTGGCGGCAGCAATGATTCGTGGAATCCCCCTCATGATGTCTACGTCTACTACGATAATTTCCTTGTTTCTACTACAAAGTATGATAATACCACTACAGCTCAGTTCTCCGTTTCACAAACTGCAGGGACAATCCCTTTCACAATCGAACTTGATGGCTCCTCCAGTATGGGTGACCTTCTGTCCCATGAGATAGATTTCGGAAACGGCACCATTCTTCCCGGCCCAGTTGCTGAAGCACAATACACAAAGCCCGGTATTTTTAATATCAACTACACAGTTACAGATAGTGAAAACAACAGCTCAACAGCAACAAGACGCATCATCTCACTTGATGAAGGGGATGGACTGACCACGCCGGTTTATCAGGGCAAAGCGTTGGAAGAAACCATAATTGATACCACTTTGTTTCTTAACATGAATCTTACCGTTCTCGATACCTCTGCGGAAATTATTATGGGACCAGCTACTAACGAAGGCCCTCAAGGGATATGGCATTTGTTCGGGGCTATCAGAGTAAAGGACGGTGTAATAGCTGCCATGGACGGAACCAACAGAGAATACGATGTAGAGAACGGATATACTGTGGAAAAGAATGAGACCGTGAGAGTTTCCTTTCAGGTTGATTTTTCCACAAGCCCGATGTCCTACAATGCATGGGTAAACGGTGTTCAGATTGGAAACTCCCTCCCACGCGAAGGTTATGCCCTTCAGATCGCAAATTATGGCTTTGTCTCAACGGTTGAAAACGCGGCTTTGATAAGTCATGTTTCTGTGGACAGGAGTGTGGATGAGGATGTTGTTTCAGTCCTTAGCCATCATAACTCAAAACACTCAAACCCTGCACTAAAGGTAACTTCCGGAAGTGGAACCCTGACCATTAGTGGGCTTTCAGGGTCTGCAACAGGTAATCTCTCGTTTTTCTCTCTTGATGGCAGGCTTCTTTCAAGAAAAAATTTCAACTATCCTCAGATACATACCTTTAAAACTCCAGGTAATGGGTTATATTTGTATGAGATTAGAACAGAATGTGGGATAATCAATCGCGGCTCTGTTTTTTCAGGATTATAACAGCATGCCAAATCTGAATCGAAAGAGCTTCGGCAGTACCCGGTCATGCAGTTTGCCTTACGGATGACATTCTGAACTCCGGTACATTTAAGGGGCTGATCCGCCCCTTGTGCGCCTGAATTAAGGACGGATGGAACCCCGGCTTACTCTTAAAAAGTTTTGGAGGAACAATGATAAGACTCAAAGAGATTCTCTCTGAACATTCAGACGAGGAACTGGCAAAACAATACCTATATCACAAGGATGAATACACACCAGAAGCTCTCAGGATAATTGAGCAGGAGATAGAGTCCCGTGAACTTGACATAGATAAGTTAAGGGAAAAATTAGAGAACAGCAGAGATAAAGGGCAAAAAAACATACAAGGATACAGGCCGGAGGAGTTCAATCAGCTGCAAGGGGCCTTTTCACACACAGACATACTGCTGGTGAGCGCAATTTTAAGAGAACACAAAATCCCTTTCTATATCGATAAACCAATCTCGGGTGAAACCATCCCTCTCGAAAGCGAAGCAACAAAGGTTTTTCATGTCAAAATCCATAATCAACATCTCGATACCGCAAAAGAACTCATTGAAGAGCATTTCATGCCAGAGGAGGGTATGTATACACTGAAGCACTCAGATCTAAAGGACAGATTAAAAGCCTTCAGCTTTAGTGATATCCATCTTGATGAAAAAACTGCAGCCGAAAAGCTGGAAGTTTCATTTTCAGCTGAAGAGGTTAGAACCATAAAAAAATTCGCCAAAAAGCTGCTTGAGGAAGCGGATGAGATAGAACAGCAGCAGCAGCGCATACTGTTCTATTACGATTCGATTGAGCCGCTTCTTGAGAAAATCGAAACCTCCACAGATTACTCCCTGAGTAGAACAGACCTTCTTACTGTATTGGAGATATGCCAGGTATACTGCGATCACCCGGATTTTCCCCAAAGCACAGAAGAGCTGATTTCATCTCTGCTTTCCTTTTTCCTGGAATCCTGAGCTATTCCAGAAATGTAATACTGGAGAGATTCTCATAGTGCCGCAGTGAGGTAAGCGGCACAGATGCATCCACATGAACGATCATCCCTTTTCCACGACCACCTGAAGCGAAAAGGGAGATCGATTCACAGTCACACACATTTCTAAGAGCTTTTGTAAGCGTGTAGGTTTCACGAAGCAAAGCGTCCCGGTCCCTTTTGCTTGTGATATATTCTACCCTGTACACCCCATTCTCTGTAAGGGATGCACTTCTCAGTTCACCATATTTATTTACTAAAGACGAAACAGAATTTATCGACTCTCCAAACAGCTCCTCCATCTGCTTCTGTGCATCACGCATCTCTTGGACCATCCCCGCTTCCCTGTAGGTGTTTACAAGACCATGCCATGCATGCAGGTTGTAACGGTTGAAAGAGATTGCTATCCTGTAAAAATTTATGGCTCTTGCATGGTCAAATGAAACAGCTTTTGCTGAATCAATAAAAGCATCTGACCTGGCGGCCTGTGCGGATGTGACTTCTCCGGGCTCTGCACTTCCCGAGGGCTGTCCTGCTGATTTCGAAGATCCCAAAGCTCTTCCGGCGGCTGAAGCACCTTCAGATCTGTTTGCTGACTTGCTCACAACCGGTTTGGAGGTCCGGTTCACCCTGAAGCGCTCTTCCTGATTTTCGTTTGAGAACCAGAACAAACCAAACAGCATGAAAAAAAAGAGAAAACCAACTATTGAAGCCTGAACAATGCGTGCATTTTTTTGGGTCTTTTTCTCGTACCCGACATTTATGGCTGATCTGTATCCTGAATGCTGAGCTTTGCGGCTATCTCCATGAGAGGCCTCCTTATGAGCTTTTGGCTGCTCAGATGCATACGCAGGGGAAGTTTGCGTTACAAAATCATCCTTTTTACTGTCCGCTGTTTGAATTATATGCGGAGATTTCTCCTTCTGTCCCCAATCCATCTCTTCAGGAAGTTTCTCATCCGTTTTGGGAACATCTTTTGATAAACCATAATTAAATTTAACCCCGAACTTTGAAAGAGCCCTGGCATGCTGCTCTGCGGTCTTTGAATCAATTCCTGAAAACAAAACTACAGGTGGATTCCCTGCCAACATAAGCGCTTCATGAAGCGGTACATTTGTATAAGTGGCCATAAGACGAGCCACTATAAGACGCGCTTTGGAGTTTGGTATACTGGTTACTGTAAGATCATAGAGCTGCATATCAATAATATATTCTTTTCCACACCATCCATAATAATTTTCAGCTGAAAAGAGTCTGCCAAGTTCAGCGCTGTTAAATCTGCAAAATTAAACTGCCATCTCCTTTTTCATCGCCTGATATAAGCATTAAATGATTTGATTGGAGATTTCAATATGTGTGACATAAGTTATATTAGATTATCAGTGCAAGATCCGGTTTCACTACATGGAAGAGAGTGGCAGTAAACTGAGTCCGCAAGAGATGATTAATCCATATCCTGCCAGGCACGAAACCTTTTGAGGGAGAGCAAATGTCAATTTATTTTCCCCAAATATCACCACTGATTCTAAACTGTACCGTAACCATGAAAATCTGTATTTTTATAATAAGGATGGTGTTTTTCTGGATTCAGCAAACATTTTCAGAATTTTGGATGCAAACCTCAACCGACTCCGGGAAGCATTGCGGGTGATAGAGGAGTATTTCAGGTTTCTCCAAAACAGCGAAAAAAACAGTATCGAAATAAAAAAAATGAGACATTCCCTCATCGACATAGAAACTGCTCTTGGGAAAGAAAAACTGCTCAAATTCAGAGATACAGATAGTGATTGTTTTGCCGGGGAATGCAGACCAGAGGAGCTAAACCGTCAAAGCGGTGAAGATATTCTCAGGGCAAATTTCATCCGCGCCCAGGAGGCTTCAAGAGTGATTGAGGAGTATGTCAAAATCTGCCAAACCTCCAGCATCTCTGAGAGCGCAAAAAAACTGCGGTTTTCTCTTTATTCAATAGAAAAAAAAGTATTTACAGGAACCGAAAATGGCTAAAAGAAAAAAAACGTAAAGACTGAAGACAAAAAGAGGGAAAAAGATAAACATTCCGAAATCAGACATGGCATTTGGGGGATAATTTTCCTCTCCCTGAGTCTTCTGACATTCATCTCACTTCTCTCCCACTTTCTCTCAGCCGAGGGCAATATACTGGGCCCGATTTTCGGCACACAACTCTCTAATGGAATGATTTCACTTTTTGGACCTCTTGCAGCACTTTTTTTCCCAATCGCAGTATCGGTAGTTGGCTGGTCACGCCTTAAGTCAGAACCCATCAAAGTCAAACTGCTTCTGTTCTGGGGATTTATGACACTGCAGATCTGTGTACTCCTGTCGATTCATCACCTTCCCTATGCCGCCCAGATCCCAAATTACAGCGTTAACTCCAATTACATTGGTTTTCACTTTGTGAGACTGGTGATGTTGCCGGTTTTCGGAAGGCATGTTTTTGGCCCATATTTCTTTACCCTGCTTGCGATGACTATCACAGTTCTGTACGCGTTGAAGATAAAGCCCCAGATAATAGCGCACTTTATTTCAGCAGTAGCCAAAAAGTGCCGTGATTCGATCTGCCAGGCTTTTACCCGCATCAAACATGCACTTGAGACATCACCACCGATTCGCGATGTGAATGAAAAAGAAAGCAAAAAAGAGAAAAAGGTGAAAAAGCTCTTCGGATCAAAGCCTGACAAAGAAAATGAAAAAGAGCCTCAGAGCTCTTTGACATCAGCTGCGCTCCCCTCTTTACCCGCTCCTTCTTCCGAAAAGCTTCCGGAAGATGACCTGTGCTCCGACAGCTCAGAAGAAGATACAAAGAAGCGCCTCGAAGAGGAACGTGCAGCTTTCAGAGCCCGTAAACATCAGCCAATAACAATCGCAACAGTCGAAACCGAGGAAGCTGAAAACGATCCCGACCTGATAGAGGAAACAGATCCGGATTTTGATGACGGGTATGATGGAGAGGGCAAAATCCCTCTCGGTGAAGTGGGCAGCGAGGGTTCAAATCACCTTGTTATGACCAAACCCTCAACCCCTACCAAACCGTACGTGGTTCCTTCACCGGGTATTCTGCCCGACCCGCCCAAGCTCTCAGATATGGTCGATAAGGAGTCGATTGAGAACAATTCATTGATTCTGGAAAAAACGCTTATGAATTTCGGGGTAGAGGGCAAAGTGGTATTTGTGAGCCCCGGGCCCGTTGTCACCCGGTACGAAATAGAACTTGCCCCCGGTATTAAGGTAAGCAGGGTTATCGGGCTCCATGATGATATTTCAATGGCTGTAAGCGGGCAGAGAATACGAATCGAGGCTCCGATTCCGGGCAAATCAGCCGTGGGGATTGAGCTGCCCAACCCTCAGCGACAGATCGTTCATTTCAAACACATCCTCAACTCAGATACTTTCAGGAAAACAAAGGCGAAGATACCTGTAATTATCGGAACCAACATCTCCGGAGCCCCCTACGTCACCGACATAACCAAAATGCCCCATGTGCTTATAGCCGGGCAGACAGGATCGGGGAAAAGTGTGTGCATAAATTCGATCATATGCAGTATGCTGATGACAAAAAAGCCGGACCAGCTGCGCCTTATAATGATCGACCCTAAGAAAGTTGAGCTCGCTTTTTATGAAGGTATCCCTCACCTACTCTCACCCGTTGTTACCGAATCAAAACTGGCAGTCAAGGCACTGCAGTGGGGTGTTGTAGAGATGGAGCGCCGTTACAGAATGCTTGCCAAGGTGGGGGCAAGGAATATCGAATCGTTCAATAACAGAGTGTTATCCGGAAAACTCGAAGGTATTCTGTCCGAAGAAGACAATAAACAGCTCCCCTTTATCGTTATCATAGTGGATGAGCTTGCTGATCTGATGATGACCGCATCAAAGGATGTTGAGGGACTTATACAGCGTATCGCACAGCTTGCAAGAGCTGTGGGAATACATCTTATTGTGGCAACTCAGCGCCCCTCCGTTGATATCATCACAGGACCCATCAAAGCAAACCTGACTTCAAGAATCGGGTTCCGTACTATCCAGTCCACCGATTCGAGGACAATCCTTGGTCATGTGGGAGCGGAAAAGCTGCTTGGAATGGGAGATATGCTGTTTTTGCGCAATGGAGCACCTGAGATTGAACGCTTTCACGGAGCTTTTATCTCTGAGGAGGATGTTGAAACCATTGTGGCAGAGGTAAGAAAACAGCAGGTTGAAATTGAGAAAATAGACAGCTTTCAGGAAGCGGTCGATGGTGAAGAGGGGTCTGATGACAGCAGTTTCTCTTCTGAGGACAGGGACGAGCTGTTTGAGGAGGCCGCGCGCACCATCGTTTCGATTGGCCAGGGCTCAACTTCACTGCTTCAGAGAAGAATGAAGATCGGTTATGCCCGTGCCGGGCGTCTTATGGATCAGTTGGCCGATGCAGGGATAGTTGGCCCCCAGGAGGGAAGCAAGGTCAGGGAGGTTCTGATCACCCCTGCAGAAATTGATGAGCTTCTGGAGCGTATTTACTAAAAGGAGTTATGCAATGAACCGTGTGAAAACCGCGATTTCAATCGCTGTACTGATGTTTGCCTCAATAACCGCTGCACAGGAAAATCCTGTTATGAATCTGGTGAGGGAAAACTATTCCCCCGACTCATACATCAACCTGGAATTTGATCACTCACTTTTCTGGAGTGTAAGGGAAAGAGAAGAGAAAAAAAGCGGAGTGCTGCTTCTTGCACCAGGTGAAAAATTCAGAGCCAGACTCGGAAACGATATATTGGTAAGCGATGGTGAAACATACTGGCAGTACAGCGAACTCAACTCACAGGTTATTATCCACAACCTCTCAGACATCGATCTCTCCTATCACCCCTCAAACCTTCTCTCTGCCCATCTCACCGGCAGAACTTTTGAGGAAGTCTCCACTCAGGACAACCTGATAACAGTGAAATCCGATCAGGCGGATCGACAATTCGCCTCCGTTGAAATCGTCGTGGAAAAAGAGAGCGGAATTATCAAGCAACTCAAAATGGTCGACAACAACCAAAACATCAACACCTATACATTTAATTCAACAGTTCTGGGAGAATCAATTCCGGCAAAGGAATTCGTTTTCGATATCCCCGAGAACACCGATGTCCTTGATATGAGGGAGGGGCATGCATCGCACTGATCGCAGTTTGCTTAAAACCTGTTTACACAAAACGTTTCTGATTTCTGCAACACTGGCTTCTGTGACACTGGCATCCTTTGAGGAGACCCGTGAGATCACTTCAAACCGGATAATCTCCTTAACCGGAGCAGGTGATACAATCTGGGCTGCCACAGATCAGGGATTGAATTTTTCGGAAAACGGGGGCGAGGATTGGAGTGGATTCAGAATAAGTGATTTAAGCAGCCGGTTTTACGGAATGACATTCGGAAATGGTGTTCTTGGAGCATTGCTGCTTGACCACACGTCTCAGGAGAATAATACAAATTTCTGGATCTATAATCATTCGCAAGGAAACCAGAGTCAATTTTCTATATCCAGATCCTCCCAGTGGCACAGAACACTCAACAACAACAGAGACATCGAGGCCCACCCCCGATCACTCATCAAGCTGCATAACGACTTCTGGGTCGCCTGGGGAGATGGTGGACTGGTCAGATTATCCCGATCGGGAGAGAGTGAAGTATTCACCCCTGGAAATCCTCACTCTCAGACCACAACCCAGATGATCCCCGATCTCAGTGACTGGACCACAACAAGGGTTCTTTCCGTTTCACCGCTTCAGCAGGGGGATGAAACCAAAACCCTTCTGGTAGCTACACCATCGGCTCTCTGGCACTTCGATACCGAGAACAACTCCTGGGACAGCTCTGGGTACAGTGACACCCTTCTTTCGGGAGAAAATTTTGTCTCCTTTCACTCTGCAGTAAGCCAGCCAAAATCTTCAGGCAACGCAGTCTATGCAATGATCAGCAGCAAACCCCAGGGAGCAGACAGTGCACAGGCCGGATTTTTCCGTTTTTCACCAAACAGTTTTCGCTGGAGCCGGGTCCTTTCAGAAATGCCCGATTTGGTCTCGTTTGCAGCAGATCAGTACATGTACACGGTTAAGGAGAACGACATCAACCTTTACATAGACAGTGTTGATTTGGACCAGGATTTCACTTCCCCGCTCTCTAACCACATCGCAGACAACGTTTTCAGATCAAGGATGAGCGTGATTTCGGGGAACATTTACCCCTCATCGGTTGAAGAAATCCTGTTTATCCCCACAGATGAGATAACCGGAAGATTAGTTATAGGCACCTCAGCCGGTATCTACATTGCAGACAATGTTGACCCCGCCAACAGTTCAGATCTCAATTTCCGGCTTGTGCAGCATTTCAGGAAAATCAAAGCTCAGGAATCCTATGCACTCCCCGGAATCATCAGATCTTCAAACCACGGCCGGTATGACAGAGCGGTTTTCGTATACAGATTAAGCAGAGATGCCAATGTTGATATAAATGTCTATGACTATAACATGAACCTTGTGAAATCGGTTGTTTCTGGTGCCCGGCGTGATTCTCAAACCTCAACGGGCCGCAGCACCGATCCTTCAGCTGACTGGTGGGATGGAACAGACCGCTCAGGAAGACCGGTTGCACCGGGTATCTATTATTTCAAAATTACTTCCACCGGGGGAGATCGTTTTTTTGGAAAAATCATCGTTGCCAAATAAGGCATTGTTTGTTCTGGGTATGTTAACCGCAACCCTTTTTTCCACAGCGGTGCATGCTTCAGACTATTCGGCAGATGGTGCATCATACCTTCGCCCTGCAGCGGGAGCCTCTGCACAGGCGATGGGAGGTGCTTTCAGTGCATCCCCAGACTATCTGGCATCATGGTATAACCCTTCCTCTCTTGCACTTTTGCGTCAGCGCAGGATCGCCCTTGGAGGGGGCTACCGTTCTATGGGCAGAACTGAAAGTTTGGCATCATTTGAGTTTATGGTCCCTCCCAGACTTGGACTTGGAATTTCAGCATTATACAGAGGGGATCCTTTCATTTCTGGTTTGTACGATGGATATTACGATGATCAGGGGGTGGTTATTGAGGAGCAGGCTCTTGACCGTGCCGCTTTTACCACTTTTACCTTTAAAATCGGCGCCGGATATCGTTTCAGCAGATCACTTCTTCTGGGTGGATCAATAGGTATTTTCTACCAGAGTCTTCCCGCTATTCCCCTTGGAAACGGCGCTATCCAAAACGAGTCAGTCACCTCTATGGGTGGATTTGATTTTATCGCAACCTACATAGTAAACGAAAACCTGACTCTCAGTGGAGGAGTCAGAAATCTTGGTGCCAGATTCAACTGGCAAATCCAGTCTCATGACTGGCACAGAAGAATAGTCGACATTTTTATCCACCCATCATTTGTTTTAAGCAGCAGTCTGAATACATCTTTTATGGACAGGGAGCTGATCTGGAACACCGATCTGGTAAGTTATCTTTTTGATGGTGAATTTAAAAGACTCTCTTTACCGGAGGCAGTCCTGAATACCGGTGTACAGTGGCGTTACTGGGATAACATTTACCTTATGGCCGGAATCGGGGATTTGCAGTTCAACAGTGAGATATATCGTAATACTTCAGAGTATTTCACCCATCTCTCCCCTCGGATTTCAGCAGGGTTTTCCTGGAAAATGGATCAGGTACGAGATGGCCTGCAGCTCAATTACGCCCTGGCAACTGACCGGATCTGGGCAGGACTGGATCAGCAGATTGATTTCACTTTATCTTTTTGAGGATTGACTTATATGGGTTTTATGCCGCTTAAAACAAAACTGATATTCCCGATACTGATCTCTTTTCTCGCAACGGCTGTTTATGCCAGCTCACACGCCTCTGCCTTTCAGTTTGTGGAAGAACCGGTGAATCCCCGAAACATCGCAATGGGCTCTGCCGGTACCGCCATGAGGGGAACAGGGTTCTCCTTTTATAACCCGGCCCAGCCGTTTTTATCCAGAGTCCCCTATGTATCCGTTGAATTCGGACAGATACATGGAGATATTAACAGAGGTACCGCTGAAACTGCAATCGTCAGCCCGAACTGGTTTGCAGGAATCAGTTTCATAACCCAATCAATCGATTTTCCGACTTCTACGGAACAGGGTGTCGGACCGAAAGCAACAAATCAGGGAACAGTGGCCTCTTTTACCGCAGGATTTATCCGGGACGACTTTGCAGCCGCAATTACCCTGAATGGGTTACAGGATCGCTTTGGCCATTCCGCAACATACCACGGACTCTCATTCAGCGGTGGAATTACCTACAGGCTTATTCCCGGAAAACTGGAGCTTGGTCTTGCCGGGTTCAATGTAGGTAGAAGCAAGGGCTTTCTGGACGATCAGCACTGGAGAAACCACGGAATCCCAAGAACACTGAGGGCCGGTGGAGCCTGGAGCGACAAGATAAACGATATGCCCTACACGGTTACTTCTGACCTGGTGTACAGAGATGAAACAGGACAGCTTCTCCTGCCGGTCGGTGTCGAACTCTACACACTTCCTTCACTTGCGGTAAGGCTGGGTAAAAAGTTCTTCCATGACACTGATATTTTCACTGCCGGTATAGGGATCAATCTGGACAATATCGCTTTGGATTTGAGCTTTGTCCCTACCAAGCTGGAGAGTGATTACGATATAAAATGGAGTGTCGGGTTATCCTATTATCTTGGTGCAAGATACTGAAACCGAAAGCTTTTCTCTTTGAAAACTGCTCTTTGATAGAAGTTGTGGAAACGGAGCGAAAGATCAGATTTTTTTAATCTGGTGATTTCTCTCCATCAGGAAAAACAGCTTCATCCGGGATTTCGTTTTTTCTATCTGATTTACATGTTTTGATAGTCTGATTCACCTTTGAAGGGCACAGTCTGCCACACCACTAACCCCTTGTCTGAGAACAAGTTGGTGACAAGGACCTTTAGTTCTGTTTAAGATAAAAGTTTAATAGCGGATAAAATGTAATAAATTGCGGTGAATAGTTCACATCTTCAGTTTTTGTTCCTGAAAAGTATACAAAAGGGTACATTTGTGATGCAGACTGTTTTTTTTATCTGTAAAAACTTTCAAAATATACGTATATTATTGTATTTTTTATAGTCAAAATATTAAAATCTTCTTGTACGCTGATAGAAGATTCGCTTTAACCTGTGAATTCAGAGGCATATTCTATGGGATTTCCGTTAATTTCAAACGATCTTGGGATCGATTTAGGGACAGCCAATACTCTTGTGTATGTAAAAAACAGAGGGCTTCTAATTGATGAGCCTTCGGTTGTCGCTGTTGACAAAAACACCAAAAAGGTAGTAGCTATTGGTCTGGATGCCAAGCGGATGCTTGGGCGTACTCCGGGGGAAATAGAAGCCATCCGGCCCATGAGGGACGGGGTTATTGCTGATTTCGATCTGGTTGAGCAGATGCTCAAGTATTTCATTCGTAAAGTTCAGAAATATCGTTTTTACTTTCGTCCCCGTGCCGTGATCGGGGTCCCTTCAGGAATAACCGAAGTTGAAAAACGAGCTGTAATCGACTCTGCCGAAAGTGCCGGTGTCAGAGAGGCATATCTTGTTTCTGAACCTATGGCTTCAGCAATAGGAATGGGAATACCTGTGGGTGAACCATCTGGTAACATGGTTATCGATATCGGAGGTGGTACTGCAGAAATCGCAGTTCTGGCATTGAATGGTATGGTTTGTGACATGTCGGTTCGCATTGGTGGAGATGAAATGGATGACGCTATCGTCTCATACCTGAAAAAAACATACAATCTTCTGGTTGGAGAAAGTACAGCCGAGCAGATAAAAATCCAGATCGGCTCTGCGTTTCCTCTTGAAGATGAGCTTGAGATGGAAGTCAAGGGTCGGGATCTTGTAGCCGGAATTCCCAAAACTCTCCGCATCACATCAACAGAAGTACGTGATGCACTGAATGAACCGGTGTCAACCATTATAGAAGCTGTAAAACAGGCTCTTGAACAGACACCGCCGGAGCTCTCTGCAGACATTCTGGATAAGGGAATCATAATGACTGGGGGAAGTTCGCTTCTGCGTGGTCTTGACGAGAGACTTCGCCAGGAAACGAATCTTCCTGTCAATGTTATTGATGATCCGCTTACCTGTGTTGCGCGCGGATCTCTCAAAATCATTGAAGATCTTGACAAGTATTATCCGGTACTGATGGCTACCGGAAGAAGAAATCGGTAAATGGTGGAAATATTACGGGCAGGATAGTAATTACTCTCATTCTGCCCATCTTGACTTGCAATCAGGAGAATTTGAAAACAGTATTGATCGGAAATGTTCAGGTACTGTATACTAACAATAACTCCTGTCTGCAGGTGATGTAAAACAATTAATTTTTATCGGTAGAGAAGAATTTACCGGCCGGGTGTATCCCTTATGCATTGGATTATCCAATTTGTAATTTCGCACAAGAACTTCTGCTCTCTGTTATTAACAGTTACAGCCAGTTTGTGGATGATCTCATCCACCCCCCAAATGCAGGCACAAACTGCACGAATCCTTACCATGAGTGTTTTTTACCCCTTTCAGTTTACGCTCAGTCAGGTTACCCGGGTAAACAATATCTTTGCTGAAAACAAAAAGCTCAGACAAGAGCTTGTGGAAGCCAATACCAGGCTTGCCCTTGTGGAGGAGAAAACTCAGGAGAATCAAAGACTCAGGGAACTGATCGGCTTTTCTGCCGATTTCCCCTACGAATTACTCCCTGCGCGGGTTATCGCACGGGACCCCTCTCCCCTCTACCGCAGTTTAATCGTCAATGCGGGTGTCAACCAAGGGGTTGTGAGGTATATGCCTCTTGTTACCGAGCGCGGTGTTGTTGGCAAAGTGGTTCAGAAAACCGGAAACATGAGTCTTGTGCAACTGATTAAGGATCCTTCCAGCAGAACAAGTGTGATGGACCGGCGTACCAGAGCTGTAGGAATACTGGAAACGGAAAATGGCAGAGATTTTTTTGTGAGATACAGAAGCCACGAAGAGGTCCAAAAGGGTGACACAATAGTCACCTCAGGACTGGGCGGTATATTTCCCAAAGGAATTTTGGTTGGTTTCGTAAAAGAAACGGCAGACATGCAAAATCCATTATTTAACAAAGTGTATCTTGAACCGGCCGTTGATTTCGAACATCTGGAGGAGCTCTTCATTATGAAGCTTCATCCGCAATGGGCCGCATTTCGCACAGAACTCGATTCCCTGAAGTTTGAAAATGATTAAAAGAATAATTTACTGGATTCTGTTTTTTCTCTTCTGTTTTATTCTCCAGACAACTCTGGTGAAAATCATCTCCGTCTATGGTGTGAGACCTGATCTGATTCTTGTAGCTCTCTTTATTTTCTGCACCAAAACCGGAGTGTTGCCCGGAGTGTATCTTGGATTTTTCCTCGGTCTGCTTCAGGATCTCTACTCTCCCTCGATTCTTGGCCAAAATGCTTTGTCCAAATCGGTGATCGGTTTTTTGGCCGGCCATTTCAATGACAAAGTTATAAAGCTTGATCCCGTACTCAAAGCGGTACTTCTTATAGTGTTGTTTATGGTTAATGATTCTCTTATAATGATCATAGAGGCAATGAAACTCGGAACAGGAATGGATATAATAGGTCCTGAACTTCTTCGTTTCACACTGCCTCGGGCATTCTATTCTCTTTTGTTCGCGGCTTTGCCGTTCATATGGGATGCTGTAATTCAACCTGCCTTCAGGCGCTATTAAAGCAATATGCCATTTGGAGCTCGACAAGACGAACTGGTGGAACGACATGCCAAGGCTTATATAATAGCCGGCATTTTTGCTTTCTCATTTTTAATCCTTATGATGCGTCTTGTATATGTACAAATTATTGAAGCCGATTCCAATATCAGGCTTTCACGCAGAAACAGCATGCGAATGAGAGTGGTCGTTCCTCCGCGGGGACGTATCTATGACAGAAACGGTGAGGTACTTGCAAGAAACCGTCCCTCCTACTCAATCTCTGTGCTCCCGTACAAACTTGGAAACAACCGGGAAAGAGTGATTCAGTCTCTGTGCAAAATAAGGGATCTTGATGGAAACGCGGTTTTTGACAGCTTAACACTAAGTGAACAAATCAGAAGAGCTTCTTTTCGCAGATTTGATGCAACCCGCCTTAAAGAGGATGTGCCCATAGAGATTGTAAGCATTGTAGAGGAACACTCTATGGAGCTTCCCGGAATAATTGTGGAGATCGAGTCAAGACGTGAGTATACCATGGGAGCTTCCACTTTCCATGTAATTGGCTACATGGGAGAAATTCCGGAAAGAGAATTCGACACACTCAGACACAACGATTACTACTGGGGTGATCTTATTGGACGGGCCGGCATTGAGCGACAATACGAATCATTCATGAGAGGTACTACAGGGCGGGAATATCTTGAAGTGAATGCACATGGCAAGAGTCTTGGAACCCTGGAAAATATTCCAAGAATCGAGCCGGTACTTGGAAATGATCTTTTCCTCACCATAGATGCAAGATTGCAGAGAGTAACCGCGGAGGCTTTTCCAGATTCTCTCAAGGGGGCAGTTGTTGCACTGGATCCAAGAAACGGGGAAGTTCTTGTGATGTTCAGTAACCCATCGGTTGATGCCAATATATTCTCCATGGCTTCCTCCCAGAGAAGCCAGAGCTGGTCAGAAGTTTCACGGGATCCTGATCTCCCACTGAACAACAGAGCAATCGCAGGAACATACCCCCCGGGTTCAACATTCAAACTGATAAGCGGACTCGCTGCAATTCATGAGGGTGAAATAATCGGAAGGACCAGAATGTCTACCCCGTGCCGTGGTGCTTACAGGATAGGTAACAGAGTGGCCCGATGCTGGAAAAGAGAGGGGCATGGTAATGTGGACTTCATTGGATCTATGGCCCAGTCCTGTAACGTCTACTACTATCAGCTTGGTCTCATACTCGGAGACGAACCCATAAACAGAAAAGCAAGACTGCTGGGTTTAGGGACCCCCACGGGCGTGGATATTCCGGGGGAACGTGCCGGATGGCTCAGCGGCAGAGACGCCTACAATCTAAGATTTGCATCCAGGGGCTTTACCTGGCAGACCGGAATGCTGCTCGACCACGCTATTGGCCAGACCCAGATTCTTACCCCTATTCAAATGGCTGTGATGGTGGGTGGTCTGGCAAACGGAGAAGCTATTTACAAACCCTACATCCTTAAAGAGCAAAGAAACAACGACGGAATAGTGGTGAATCAAAGCCAGCCAAGGTTGAAAAACAATCTTGATTTTGACCACAAACACAAGGAGATAATCCGTGATGCGCTGGCCAGTGTGGTATTGCCGGGTGGTACAGGTACCAGATCTGCAGTTCCCGGTATACAGGTGGGGGGGAAAACCGGAAGTGCCCAGAATCCCCATGGAGAGCTTACCCATGCACTGTATGTAGCAGCTGCACCGGTTGAAGATCCGGTTATAGCAATTGCGGTGGTGGTTGAAAATTCAGGTGGAGGCGGCGCTGTGGCAGCACCGCTTGCAGGAGAAATCCTTCGTTACTATTTTGCAAATACCGAAGAAGGTATACAGGTGGTTGAAGAGGCCCAAAAAAGAAAAATTCAGGAAAACGCAGCTACCGCTTACCGTTAGAATACTTTTAAAGCAGGAATTTGTATGGATGAATTAAAGAAAAAAGGCAGTTTTGATTTTTCACTCTTCGGATCTGCTATTCTGCTTTGGATTATTGGCATCTTTATGATTTTCAGTGCCACTCAAATCCATGAGACCGGACCTCTTGCCGGGATATACAAAACCCAGATCCTGTGGGTTTTCATGGCCCTTCTTATTATAATGGCGATCGTCTCCGTACCCGGGAGGTTTATTTACAGCACATCATATCTGGCATATGGAGCAACCCTTGTTTTGCTTGTTTTGGCCCTTACCATAAGCACTGAGGTCAAAGGGGCCGGGCGGTGGATCCCGGTTGGCGGATTCATGATCCAGCCATCGGAATTCGCCAAAGTAGGGCTTCTGCTCGCACTGGCAAAATACCTCTCTGAGAAAACTGTTGATCTTTACAAGCCTTCCACATTCATAATACCCGGGCTGCTGATAGTCGTACCATTTGCCCTGGTTATGAAACAGCCTGATCTGGGGACAGCTCTTGTCTTTGGAGCGATGTCGCTGCCGATGTTTTACTGGGCCGGCTTACCATTGTTGCAGGTGTTTTTTATCATCTCACCTGTCATATCTCTTGTACTCTCTGCTGTGCCACTTCTCATTAATTATGAAAGCGGACAGGCCTGGGGGTTTTTAGAAGCCTTACCCTGGGGAATATTCTTTCTTGCACTGATTGGAATACTTTACCTTACGCGGCCACCTATGTTTATATGGGTAGGGGTTATTTTGGCTAATCTTTTCACCTCCACCATTACCACTGTCGTATGGAGTTCAGTGCTTAAAGATTATCAGAAAATGAGAATCGTAAGTTTTATCAATCCCCAGGCGGATCCGTATGGAGCGGGGTATCAGGTGATCCAATCAATGGTTGCAGTTGGATCAGGAAATATTTTTGGAAAAGGATTTCTCCAGGGCACCCAGTCCCGTCTTTCATTTCTGCCCGAACAACACACCGATTTCATTTTCTCTGTTTTGGGAGAGCAGTTTGGAATTGTTGGCAGCACATTTGTTCTTCTGCTGTTTTTGTTTCTTATCATCCGGGGATTGATGATTACACTGTTTGTCCGAAACAGTTTCATTAATCTGCTGGCTGTAGGAGCTACATCTATACTGACCTTCCATGTTTTTGTCAATATAGGAATGGCTCTTGGAATAATGCCGGTAACAGGATTACCTTTACCGTTCCTAAGTTATGGTGGATCCTACACTATTACTGTTGCGGCTCTGATCGGGATATTGCTCAATGCAAAACTGACCAAACAGGATTTCTGAACTGCCGCCCGGAAGTAACAAACAAACCTTAGGAGTGTAACCCGTTTTACACTCCCTGACAGAGCAATTTAAAATATCTACCTAAATGATCTGTTGAATAACTATATTTTTTTAACTCTTTTGACTGCCAGGCCGTAATTCATGTTAACTGTTCTCATTCACATTTTATAATCGGAAACCGGTTTCTATGCACCCTACAATGATCAATATTTTCTCTCTGCCTATTCCCTCATATGGCCTTATGCTGGCGTTGTCATTCCTTCTGGGTATCTGGATAGCCACAAGGCGCGCAAAAAAAATGGGCCTTGATCCCGATGCCGTAGCTGATATGAGCTTTTATCTTATCATTTCGAGCATAGTCGGATCACGCCTATATTATGTAATCCTCAATTTTGATGAATTCAGGGGTAACCTGCTTGCCATAATCAACCCTTTCCATGGAGGAAGCCTGGGAATAGGCGGCTTAGTCATGTTTGGCGGGTTTATAGGAGCTATTCTTGCAGGTTTCATTTTCTTTAAACTTAAGAAACTGCCCTTTTTGCCCTATGCCGATGCATGCGCACCGAGTGTGGGGATTGGAGTTTTTCTTACACGTATAGGGTGTTTCCTCAACGGATGCTGCTATGGAACCATCGCCCGCATAGGAAGTACCTTCTCTGTTACCTATCCGCAAACTTCTCCCGCAAGCGCCGCATGGCACCATCAGCACAGTATCGGTGCACACGGACTCCAGCCCTCCCAGCTCTATGAATCAGCCGGAGGACTCGTGATGGCTCTTATACTTTTTTGGGTCGGAACCAAAAAACCTTTCACCGGATTGCAATTCTATCTTACTATAATAATGTACTCTGTACTTCGGTTTTTCGTTGAATTGACCCGTTATTACAGTGCATCTGAAAAAATCGGCCCCCTAACTCACAATCAGGTTATTTCTATCTTTTTTGTCCTGCTTGGCAGTGCTCTTATTCTCAGACACTATCTAAAAAAGGAGAATGACAATCAGCCTGATCAAAACCAAACCCCGGAACCTGCTGAGGAACCGGTACAAGCCGTTACCGATAAAAAATAGTTTTCACAAGATTGCAAAGCGCGTGGGAAATTTCATTTTTCCACCGCTTTGTATCATTTGCAATACCCCTCTTTCAACTCAGAATGAGTGGCTCTGTATAACCTGCCTCGATAGTCTTCACCACAACAGCACTAACCGCAATGCCTGCCCGAAGTGTTCTCAAAACCTCGACCTAAGATTCTGTACCTGCGAATTGGCCTGGGATTTTTCTTTTGACAAAATTCACTCTGTTTATGATTTCTCCGAAACAATCAGAAGTGCCGCCCATCTAATAAAATATAAGGGCAAAGGCAAATTAGCCTATCAACTCGGTTTGCTTTCAGGCAAAGTTATACCGAAGCAGCTTTTAGGTCAGTGTGACATTTGCATTCCGGTTCCACTCCACTCCTCCAGAGAACGGCAAAGAGGATATAATCAATCTGAACTTTTCGCCAGGGGGATAATAGATTCCGGAGATTTTAAATTGCAGATTGAGTGCAATCTTCTCTTACGAAACAGAAAAACCGGCACTCAAACCAAGCTAGACAGGACAGAACGAGCCAAAAATCTTACCGGAGCATTTTCTGTACCCTCAGAAAAAGGAGGTGTTTTGAAAAACAAAGCAGTTCTTCTGGTTGATGATATTGTCACCACCGGAGCCACAACAGAAGCATGCGCAACAGCACTTATGGAGTGTAACTGCGCATCTGTGACAGTGTTGTCATTGGCCAGGGATTGATTTACCTGCTGATGACAAATGATAATTTTCCGGTTTTATGACAGTTGCCAAGCCTTTTATATTATTTGTTTGCAAAAACATCACATTCTTTCTAAAAAAAAGTCACTTTTATAATCGGGACAGCAGGTCTGCATATTGTAAAGCTGTTAGAAAATTGTATCTTGTATTATTACCTCAAAACAACCCGTAAAGCGAAATATCACTCATCTCCATTTCACAACACTTGAGGGTCAGAAGATGCGCATAAAAATAATCTGGATGGGAAAAGTATTTCCCTCACTGCAGCTTTAGGTGAAGACACCTAAATCTTCCGCTACCCATTCAATGCGGTCGTACATCACGGGGGCACGCTAAGGTAAGCGATTTTGTAGCCCTTTAGATTGAAAGTTTACGTGTAAACCCATAATTTATGTGAAGAGTGTAGTTTACAACACATCTGAATTGATTGATACAAGTACCGCCCGGGTAAAGCGCGGCAGGTAGGACTGCAGGTGGACAATTCCGATTGTCCAGTCCCCCCAAAAGCGGAGTCCGCGAAGCGCTATAAACGAGGGACCGATCCCGCATTCTGCGGGAGAGCCTGAAGGAGGACCGGTAAGTTTACAGTGAGTTACTATGTTATGAAAGGATGCCCAAACACTGTTGCATTAAACAATAAAAAAAGCTACCTTCCTTTAAAATGTCTTTTAACATTAACGTGGTCACAAAGTGCCACAAAAGGAGAGGTAGCCATGAGTACAAGAAAAATGCAGAATTACGTTGTAAAAAGCAAGAAGATTTTCGTTGGTCTTGAAGATTCCAAAAAAACATGGAAGATAACGGCACGTTGTGATAAAAGGGAGATACATTATACGAGTATGCAGGCACGATATGCGAATCTGCTTAATTATTTCAGAAATAAATTCCCAGACTGTGATATTACCGTAATTTATGAAGCTGGATTTAAGGGGTTTGGCTTACATGATCAGCTTGTAAGCGATGATATCGCCTGTATTGTAACCCCACCCAACAAGGTAACACAGGAGAAGCATACAAGAGTTAAAACCGATAAGATTGATTCCAGACGCCTTGCTACAGTTTTGGAAAACGGCGATTACAAAAGCTGCAGGGTACCTGACAGTGAACGCAGAAGTGATCGAACCATCAGTCGTTCACTAACTCAGCTGCAAAAAGAGATAACCAGAATAAAAAACAGAATAAGGAAGTTTTTTGATGCCAACGGATATGCGGAAATTTTTCCGGCAGGAGCGTGGAGTGAAAAGGATTACCGTG